>JAQBVJ010000206.1 GCA_027623235.1 Planctomycetota bacterium | reverse complement strand
AAACCAAGACACCAGCTCCAGGCCGAACTCGAAGCCGCCGCATGACGTAACCCCTTGCTACCAAACCGGCAGTGCCATTCGTCGCTGCACCGTGTTCCTCTACGTGTGGGAAGACAATCAGCCGGAGACGTACACGGTTTCGCTGAACGGTCGCGAAGTTGAGCGGCAGTATCGCAGCGGGCCGGAGGGCAAGTGGGATCGGCTCGGTCCGTGGATTGTGGATGTCGCCGACGGAAAGATCGTGCTCACGAGTCAGGGCGGAGCTGCCAACTTTTCGGGAGTCGAAATCTGGCGCGGCGAGCACGATGGCCACGTCGCGTCCGGAAGAACAGCTCGCGTTCTTCGAGAAACGCATCCGGCCGCTGCTGATCTCGAAGTGCTACGAATGTCACAGTCAGGAGTCGGATGAACTCGCCGGGAGACTGCTGGTCGATTCGGCTCCCACGATGCGACGCGGCGGTGACAGCGGGCCGGCGATCATGCCGGGAAACCTCGACAAGAGTCTCTTGATTGAAGCCGTGCGGTACGGCAACAAAGACCCGCAGATGCCGCCGGACGCAAGACTGTCGGCGGCCGAGATTCGGGACCTCGAAGAGTGGGTCCGCATGGGGCTCCGGATCCGCGACACACGGCGACGAGCATTCCGCGACGCACGATCGATGTCGCGAAAGCTCGCGAGTTCTGGTCGTTCCGGCCGGTCACCAATCCCGCTCCGCCCGACGTTCAGAATGCCGAGTGGCCATTGAGCGACATCGACCGCTTCATTCTCGCGAAACTCGAACAGGCGAAATTGAAACCCGTCGCTCCGGCTGACAAACGCACGCTGATCCGTCGCGCGACGTACGATCTGACCGGGCTGCCGCCGAGTCCCAAAGACATCGACGCATTCCTCGCCGACGAATCTCCGCAGGCGTTTTCGCGCGTCGTTGATCGGCTGCTTGACTCACCGCAGTACGGTGAACGCTGGGGCAGTCACTGTTCCTGCTGAACAATGAGTTCACACATCAACGAGCGGATAAGTTCGCAGCTCGTCTGTTGAGTGAGTCGTCGTCAAATTCGGGGAGATTGAAGCTCGCTTTTGACCTGGCTACAGGTCGACCGCCAACCGCCGACGAACAAGCCTCAACCGGCGAGTATTTCCAAAGCCTGAAGCGAGTGCTGGAGACGTCACCGTCAGCTACTCAAAATATCGACCGCGAAATGTGGGCCAGCTTTGCGCGATCGTTGTTTCGTACCAACGAGTTTCTCTACGTGGATTAGAGGTCGATGATCATGAATCCGTCACACTTCCATTTCTCAAGGCGATCATTGATCCGGTCGATGGTCGGCGGCTCGATGCTGCTGCCGGCCTACCATCAGGGCACGCGCGTCATTCCCGGTGAGCAGCCGATCGAACATCTTGTCGCGCGAACGCAGCAGCGACAGATTCAGGAACTGGAACTCGGACTGACGGCAGCGTTGAATCGAGGACACCTCCAGTTGCGGCAGGACGACTCGGCTCTCGCGGCCAGAATGAAATCGTTCGAGACGGCGTTTCAGATGCAGACGGCCGGGCCGGAAGCGTTTGACGTCGCCACCGAAGACGAACGCACGCATGCGATGTACGGGCTTCGAGGAAACGCTGATCGTGTGGGCGACTGAATTCGGGCGCACGCCGGGCAAAGAAGGCAAGCACGGTCGCGGTCATCACGGCGACTGTTTTTCCGTCTGGCTGGCAGGCGGCGGCATCAAAGGCGGCATCGTCCATGGCGAGACGGACGACATCGGCAATTCAATCGCCCGCGACAAGGTCGACGTTCACGACCTGCACGCGACGATTCTGCACCAGATGGGCATCGACCACACAAAGCTGACCTACCGCCACTCGGGACGTGATTTTCGTCTGACCGACGTTCATGGCCAGGTCGTGCAGGATGTTCTGGCGTAAAGCAGCAGGCCGGCTCCATCGTGTCGTCTGTCAGAAGCTGAGAAAGCCCTTGAATGGGCGGACGGCACACGGAGTGTGGCCTGCTACTTTGGCTACACGAACCAGAACGTCCGCTCTTTCCACTCGCGGAAGTCGTTGCCGAACGCTCGTTCCAGGACGGCGTCTTCGCGTTTTGTCCTCCACAACTGCAGGACGATGAACGTCACGTAAAAACTCCACCACACCCAGTGAGCGGGTGCGAAGATCAGCCAGACACCCGCCTGACTGATGAACTGGCCGAGATACACCGGATGCCGCACGAAGCGGTACAGGCCGGTTGTTTTCAGTTCGCGGGCCTCGGGCAGAACGCTGAACGAACGAAACAGAGTCGCGTATCCGGACAGGTCCAGAGCGTTTCCAAGGATGATCAGCGACGCTCCGCTGAAGACCTGCATGAAGTTCATCTGTGGTCGCTGGATGAAGACCTTCCATTCCGCCGCTGCGAACGGGTCGATCCAGGCAACCACTGTCACGAGCAGAAACGGCAGTAGCGGCCACCATCCGGCCAGCAAAGACAGCAGTACTTCGCCGGCCTGGCCTGAGCGAATCCGGGCCGGTTGTCGAAACACGAACGCCAGCCCGACCAGCAGGATGTTCAGATCGACCAACACTCGCGTCCAGGGCAGGTTAATCCGAGCTCCGTCCGCGAATTCGTACCAGGCCCCCATTGTCCAGAAGTTGCCGAACCATGCGGGAATCTCCGTCGCCAGCCAGGCCGACATCGCCAGAGCTCCCGCCGCCTGACCCCACCATTCCGGCATCGCGAGCCACAGTCGGCTGAACCAGGTCTCGACGGGTTCTGCATTCCGGACGGGGATGCGAACTCCGGCAATCATTCGAGGTGAGTCTGTCGCCATCTCAATTCCTTTCGGTGGCCGGTCTGAATCGTATTATTGAGTGCTACGCCGCTCTTCTCCGGCCGGGTCGCAGTGTGATGCCGTGCTCTCTGGCAATGTTTCCCAGCGTCGCCTTCGAAATCGGAAACGCGATCTGTCGCTTTGCCCCCGCGATTCCGAACTGGCGGATCAACTCCGCGATCTGCGCGCGCTGTCCCGGAGGGAACGTCAGCCTGCGCCCACGACGATCGTGCTTTGGACGATCGTGCTCTGGAAGCTGCGTGAAGAAGTCTGGTGGAAAGAATCGTTCCGGCATCGGCTGCGTCGGGTGTTGAAGTTGCGTGGTGCTCATCCATCGTCTGGTGACGGTGGATGATTTCAGAAATCGACCTGAGCCCGCATCGCCACGATGTCGGCGTCGCTGTCGCCCAGGCCGGGAGTTTTCAGGAAGGCGTGCACGTCGTTGAGCTGCAGTTTGGTGTTGCGGTTGAGGTACCAGTTCAGGCCGGCTGTGAGGTCGTGCAACTGTCCGCCGTTGATTCCGCCGTTGATTCCGCCGTCGTTGAGGTCGAGGTACGACCAGCGGCCAGCGACCTCCCAGGCTCCGCAACCGCCATTCGATCCGAAATTCTCGATCGGTGTGATTCGCCCGAGGACTCCGTTCTTGCGATCGTAGGGTCGATGCTCGCCGGTCAGGATGTAAGCTGTCTGGACTGACGCTCCCGAGAATGTCACGCTCGATGCGGCCTTGCGGTTGACGACCGCGTAGATCAACTCGCCCTGAGCATGCCAGCAGGCTGCTGTTGCCGCGAGCTCTCCTGCGAACAGGTTCACAATGTCCGTCGGAATAGCGCCGGTATCGACGAAAAAGGGAATCGCCGTCGGCACCCCGACCGGCACAAACGCGGCTCCACCGGTTTCCGCGACGAAGAATTCGGGCTGGTTGCGGTATTCCACGAGGTCGTTGGCCGGATCAATGACGCTGTACGCTCCACCGAGGTGCAGCACTCCGGCGTCACCCTCGTCCATGACAAGTGCTGTCAGGCGAGTCGCCATGCCATAGCCGCCATTGTCGCCGATGTTGCTGCCATAAAAGTCTGTCGGAAATCGAAACCCCGAAACGGCCCACGTCCTGTCTTCTGCATCGGAAACCCTGTGAGCCATGACTCCAATCTGCCGGAATGGAAGGAAGGCGAACGGCAGGGCACGCTCGAGGAACGTCAGCTCTTTGACACTCGTCAGCCCGTCCAGCCCGAACGGCTGCCGGTACTGTCCAACGCGAACATTCTGCAGGACGTCGAGGCCTCGCAGTTCGCCCCACACGTCCATGAAACTGGGCCGTCCCGGGAAGGCAAAATCCATTTCGAGCATGTAGCCGACGTTGTCCGCCACGTTGCCCGTGGCCGCGAGTCGCGCGCGGCGGAAATCCGCTCCGTCCTGCGCGTCGCCGACCGCGGTCATATTCGTGGCATCCTGATGCACCCAGCCGAGGTCCGCCTGAAAGAAACCCGTCAGCCGAACATTCGGAAATGTCTCCGGTGGACTGCTGAGGGCGCTGTTCAGGTTCCAGGTTGAAAATGATGCGTGCTCGACGGCCCTGTCCGAGTCGCTGCGTTCGCTAGAGCGTGGTGGCAACGCCGCACTGAGGCGAGGTCCTTCCACCGTCGGCTCGCGGAGGTGATCGACGAGCGATTCCAGCCGGTCGATGCGGGAACGCAGCTCCTGATTCTCAGCTGCGGCGTCGGCAGATTCCTCAGCATTAACGGCAGGTGGCAACGCAAAGACAGCAATGGCCAGAGCGGCCAGAAGGGATTTCAACATGAAAGGCATCCGTGCCGATTGAGAAATGAATGCTGCCGGCGCGAGGACTCAGAGCGGCCGACGAAAATCAGTGACGGGAGACGCGAATGGCGTCGTGGTGAAGTGTGTCTGGCGAGCGAACGTCGCCGGTGAGAAGACAAGTTTGCGGCGGTTGCCAAATCGAGTCAATACGCAGAGTCTTGCGCTCTCTTCTGCAGGATTCTGCAGCAACCCAATGTCGCGAAACGGCCTCATTTCCAAAGGATCAGTATTTGAACAGGACGCCGGCTCCGGCTGTTTGCGGATCGGGGAACGGCACCAGCGACCAGTTTCTCGAAGTTCCTTGAGTCTGATCGACGGCTTCGGCGGCGAGCAGCGCGATCCACCAGCCCAGCAGCGTCTGCGAGGTGTAATGGGCATCGTCGCTGACTCTCGACAAACCTGTAATGGTCGAACCGCCGTGCAGTGCCAGCTTCAGCCACGGGTCATCGGTCATCTTTGCCGCACTGAGAAACGGCAGGGCTCCCATGAAGGCGTGCCCGCTCGCTCCGTTGTCGTCCTGGAACGGTCGCCACGACGAAGTGTGCGAACTCTCACCAGGCCGGGAGCCTCCCGTCAGGTGCTGCATCACGAGCAGCGGCGGGGCCCCAACGACGAACGTCCGCAGCGACCGCTCGCCCCATTCGGCCGCCCGCGAACCAGCCAGTGTGTCATCAAACAACGCCCCCGCTCCCCATGCCAAAGCAAACAAGGGCAACGTCACAGTCCCATTGCCAGCACACGGGCACGGGAAGCACGGGACTCTGCAGCACGATCGGCACGATGCCTGTGCGCTGCCTGGCGAGGGCGGCTGACGGGAGCGCGCTGGTGTCATCGGCCAGCGGAGGCAGCAGGTTTTCATCGAGCGGCTGGCAGGAGCGCAGAAAACGCAGCATGCGAATCGACTGCGTCATCAGCAGGCCGACGGCTCCCAGCGCTCCGCACAGCCAGACGACGAAGACAACCCGTCCCGCCTGGCGTTCGAGGACGAAGAGTTCGGAAACCATTGTCGTGCTGACGACCGTCCACGGCTGGAACAACCGGAGGTGAGGCAGCAGGAACGCCGCCGCCAGGTCGGCCAGCAGCAGCAGCGAGCACAGCGACCACAGCCGGCAGCGCGTACGTTCGTCGTCGGTGGCCCGGCACAGCCAGTACGTCACCGCGACGCTCAGCCCGGCCTGAGCGTCACCGAGACCGTCCGCTCGAGAAAATGCACGGCCGTCATGGATTGTTCTCCGAGCGTTTCTCCATCGCACGGATCGTCTTCCGCACAGCGTCCAGGTCCTCGCGAGTCAGCGAGCCCGTGTCGAGCAGACTGAGCACCAGTGACCGCGCGGAACCCTCGAACAGCCGCTCGGTCAGATCGCCCGCCATGCTTTGCCGCACGTCCTCACGACTGACGGCCGGCTCGTAGAGCAGAGCCCGCCCGCGCTTGCCGACGCGTCGCACGAAGGCTTTCTCTTCCAGAATCTGCACGGTCGAGAGCACGGACGTGTAACCCAGCTCCCGGTCGATGGATTCGGAAATGTCGTTGACAGTGACGGGCGGGTTGTTCCACACCACTGCCATGACTTCGAGTTCACCTCGTGTGAGAAGATGTTCCGTCATCGCCCCGTCTCCGTCGTCAGGAAAGAAGAGCCAAATCTGTCGTCGTTATCGTAGCCACGCTCGTCAGAGCGTGGAGTTTTCAGAGTCCGCAATTTCAGACTCTGTTACTGTTACCGGTCTACCGGTCCGCTGTCTGGCGACAGCAGTTACACCATCCGGCGGCTGTGTTCTTTTTCTCATTCATCCGAGCGGCGGGCGAGGCGGCGGTACTCGTCGCGGTTGATCGATTCGGAAATCATCCGCACGCTGCCGTCACCCAGCAGAAAGTTCGATCCGCCAGGGTGACGGCTGTCAAATTCGCATTCGTCACAGTCCCGGCAATTGGGTGACGTCATCGCTGAACCCAGCAGGCGACACGCCGCGTCCTCACCCAGCACATCGACGCCCAGCCAGGTCGATGGCCGCGGGCCATTGTGCGTTCGCCGACGAGCAGCGTGTTGCTCAGCCCGCGCGACAGTTCCGCGAAACGCACCGTGCGGTGGCAGAGGATCGCTCCGTCGCCGGGCGGCGCGGGAAGCGAGTCGTCCGCTTCGATCGTGCCGAACACGCCGACAAAACTGGCCGTAGGAAGTTCCAGCAGTGCAGCAGGATTCGAAGCCGCCGCGCTGGTAGAAGTCAGGGAGTTGCCTGACGTCAGCAGTGGCAACGGTCCTTCCGGGTAGAGCTGGAACGTCGGCTGAGTCATATCCGACGGGCAGGTCAGTCCGGCCAGGGACATCCACCGGGCCTGATCGTTGGTCGCGTCGGCCAGCGGCCGGTTGCGATCGATCTTTTCGTAAGCTGCCCGCTGTTCCATGTAAGGCAGCAGCGGCACGACCCAGCCAAAGCCGGACTCCTGCGAGGCTTCCATCTGCCAGCCCTGCGGCAGTGACCCGCTGACTTCGTGATACGAATGCAGCGCGAGCCCAGGTCGTTACGAAAACGAGCAGGAGTCGCAGTGAACGACGGGTTCCACATTCTCATTGTTGATGACGAGCCGAATATTCGATCCGGACTCGCAAGAGGTCTGGAGAAACTCGCCGACGTCATCGAGACGGCTGGCACCGTCAATGAAGCCCTCGACAGATTTGATGCCGGCAGCTTTCAGCTTGTCATCGCCGATGTCCGATTGCCGGGTGACCGCGACGGGCTCGACCTGGTGTCGCTGATTCATGAGCGAAAGCCGGAAACGACGGTCCTCGTGATCACGGCTCACGGCACGGTGGAAACCGCCGTCGACGCCATGCGTCGTGGGGCATTCGACTTCATCACCAAGCCAGTCGATCTCAATCTGATCCGGCAGCAGGTGGGCAAAGCTCTGGACCATCACCGGCTGCAGGCCGAGAACCGTGAACTCAAAGACCGCCTTGCGAATGCCGGTGAAGTCTCCGGGATCATTGGCAACTGTGCCGCCATGCAGGACGTGTTTCACCAGATTCGCCAGGTCGCCGATACGGACGCCACGGTCTTCATTCAGGGCGAAAGCGGAACCGGCAAGGAACTGATTGCTCGCGCGCTGCACGATCTGAGCAGCCGCAGCGGCGGTCCGTTCGTCGCGGTCAACCTGGGTGTTCGGCGACAATTAGCCTCTCGGTTTAGCGACAATTAGAATTTCGGTCTGGTTCCAGGAAGTTCGTTACGGTGAAGGGTTCGTTTTGGTGTTCTTCGCCGTTTCCACGCGGTAGCTGGGGACGTTCATTTCGATGATCACGCTGTGGTGGACCAGCCGGTCGATCGCTGCGGCTG
>JAQBVJ010000001.1 GCA_027623235.1 Planctomycetota bacterium | reverse complement strand
CTTCTTTAGCTTGCCGCCGGAGTAGTTGTTGCCGCCGGAGCCTTTGTGATCGAGGTACTTCCACTTGCCATTGCGAATCGCCAGCGCAAGGCTGATGGTCTGATGCAGTGTAAAGTCCCGAACCTCTTCGTTCGTCTTGCCGAGCAGCACGGGGAGGACGCTCACACTGTCTTCGGCACTATCGCTGGGAAGATTCGCATCAACGATTTCCGCACACGTTGCCATGATGTCGGTCAGGCAGACGGTTTGGTCGACAACTGAGTTTGCCTTTACGCGTCCCGGCCAGCGGACGACCAACGGAACACGGTGGCCACCTTCCCAGTTGTCTCGCTTCATGCCACGCCACGGGCGAGCACCGTCGTGCTGATGCTTCGATCGCATGTTGAGCACCGTGCCAACTTCCGGACCGTTATCGCTGGTGACGATCACCAAGGTATTATCCGCGATGCCGAGTGACTCGATTTTCTCCAGCAATCGACCGACGATGTGATCGAACTGAAAGATGAAGTCCCCGTGCGGACCGGCACCTGTCTTTCCCTGGAACTCCTTGCCCGGAAACGATGGCAGATGAACTGCTTGAAGTGAATGAAACAGAAAGAACGGCTTGTCGGGTTTCTGTTTGCGATGGCGATCGAGAAAGTCGAGACTCTTCTGCAAGAACACCATGTCGACTTCTTCGTGGTCGAAGTCAGACGCGATCATGCCGGGGCGACAGTCAAACGACCATTCGTGAGTCGGCAGCTTCGACTTGTCGACAATCTGCGTCGGCGGAACAGGGATGCGATCGCCGTCAATGAAAGCGTAAAGCCAGTCGCTGGTCGGGCAGCAAGCCGTGCCGAAGAAGTGATCGAACCCGCGATGGATCGGACCGTCAGTTATCCCGCGTGAGTAATCGACTCGCCGAACGGCATCGACACCGCGATTAGCTTTCACGCTGCGGTCAGCGTCCTTCGGCGGCTCTTTGTCATCAATCACATTGCCGTTGCGATCGAGAAACGACATGCCGATATGCCACTTGCCGAACATAGCCGTTTCGTAACCTTGATCGCGCAACATACCGGGAAGCGTCAGTCGGTCTTTTGTGATCAGGCACGGGCCGCCGACTCCTGTGAACACTCCGGCGTAGTTTAGGCGAAATGCCATTCGCCCCGTCATGATGCTGTAGCGGGTCGGCGTGCAAACGGTCGAAGGACTATGGGCGTCGGTGAACCGCATCCCTTCGCTTGCCATGCGATCAAGGTTCGGCGTTGGAGCTTTCGCTTCCGAGTTGTAACACCCAACATCGCCGTACCCGAGGTCATCGGCAAGAATCAGGACGATGTTCGGTTTGTCGGCGGCGGAGCCAACCGGCGCGATACTTAGCAAGCAGGCCAATGTGGTGAAGAAGACTCTGGTCACGTTACTTTTCTCCCAGCCAGCGACAGGCGTTCGCCAAAATCTGCATCACTTCGGGCTGCTTGTAGACGGGGAACGTTTCGTGGCCCGGTCGAAAGTAGAAGACGGTGCCTTTTGCGATCTTCCACGTCATGCCGCTGCGAAATCGTTCTCCCGACTCCCACGTTTCTTCAAACACAACTTCGTCCGGCTCCGGAACGTGAAAGGGTTCGTCGTACATTTCGGTACTTCGCATCGCCATTGCTTTCGGCAGTCCCTTCGCGACCGGATGATCGGGCTTCATCACCGTCAACGTGCTTGGCGCACCGTCGGGCCGATACGCCGGAAAACAGCAGTTGGGAAGATCGACGCGGACTTTTGCTAAGTTCTTCCCTTGCTTCAGTGCCAGATAGGCTGGCGTGACGATCGAGTCGCGTGTGGGCACCATCCGTCCCGGCGGACGAACGAATTCAAACTCGATCGGCTTGCCACCTTCAGCAGGCGGATATTTCCGGCGCGCATCAAACATTGTGCGCTCATTCATCGCCTCCATGAACGGCGTCGAGAAGTGTGCCGAATGGAGGAAGATCATGTTCAGTTCTCCGGACTTCAGCCGCTTCATGATTTTGCGTTGTACGGTCTCCGGTGAGACTTCCCACTGCCGGACATGGCCCCACCAAATCATCACATCGGCCCAGTCGAGGTTTTCTGCCGTCAGTCCCTGCTCGGGATCATTCAGGTTCACGCTCCGCAACTCGAAGTCATCTGATGACGCATCGAGCCCGGTGGCAATTTCGTTACCGATGAAGTTTTCGTAAGCCTCCGCCTGCCGATCCTGCTGCTCGTCCCAAACGAGAATATGAATCGTTTCGGCCTGCGAAATGCTCGCATGAGCAGTCATTGCAAGACACAGAAATAGAAGGTTTCTCATCATGTCGTTATATCCTTAGTTGTACTTATTTAATTACCAGTTGATCGAGTTCTCACCGACACCGTGGTCGCTGGCGTAGGTTTTCTGTCTTCGGATTTCACCGACCTAAATGCTCGTTGGACTTTCTTGAGCCCCCGGGGACATTCCAAATCAAGAGCGGAAGATCTCGTCGAGATCGCCGCTGCTGTCACCGAATTGAGCCGCTTCGATGCCGAATTGGTGGAGTACGCTGACCCATAAGTTGCCGAGTGGCGTGACGTCCTCGTTATAGGCGAAGTGTTGTCCCCGCCGAAGGCCGATGCCTCCTCCTCCAGCTACCATCATTGGGATATTCTTGAGCGTGTGGAATACTCGGATGCCAGTTCCAAAGAAGACAAGCGTGTTGTCCAGCAGGGTGCTGCCGTCATGGTCTTTGACGCTTCTCAACCGATTGATCAGGTAGGCGAAAAGCTCAGCGATCTTCTTGTCGCGATCGGTTTGGCACTTCTGGTCCAGGGGATCGCGATTCCAATGGCTCATGGAATGGGTGGACTGTTGGTTTCCCATTTCCCGCAGCAACCCCACTGACGACAAGCGGTAGGTAATGACGCGCGTTGAATCTGTTCGCAGGATTTCTGTCATCAAGTCAAAGGTGGCCTTTATTCTTTCCGTCTCGGTGAGGGTGTCGGTGACCTTCTTCAAGGAGGTTTGCGGAAGCGGCTTGTGCGTCCATGCAACCTCCTTTTCGATCCGTTCCTCAAGGCTGTGGACAGACTCCGTAAATTGTTCCAGCCGATGTTTGTCCTCTCGCGATATCGCCTTGTTCAATGAGGCGGTGCCCAGATTCGAGAGAGACACCAGGCTGGTTTTTCTCAAGAGCGCTTGGCGGCGCTGGGCAAGCGTTAGTTTCGGGTCACCGAAGACCCTGTTGTAGATCGTCGGCAGCGAGCTCAGTCCGGGGATGGACGCGCCGTTGGCATCGTAAGACATGGACAAGCCGGAGCCCCAGCCGTCTACATCGCCATCGACACCGTTCAGTTGCATCGAGGCAATGCGTGTCTGGTGGCCGATCGCGTTAGCAATCATCTGATCAACTGAAATCGAATTGGAGTAAGCCCGGGACGGATCGGCATCCGTATTGGCACAGGTGAGCAAGGTTGAACACCCATCGTGCGCCCACCGGGCTTTCGTAGGCGTCAGGTTGCTGACGAAGGAGACGTCGCCTTTGCAACTCTCCAAGCCTTTGAGGCTGGGCGTTAGCTTGAACGGCTCGACGGGCTGGGTCACCGTTGGGTACCAGTCGACGTCGTAGTGACCGTAGCCGTAGCCAATGAAGATCACTCTTTTGGGTGGACGATTGGGCGGGCGGATTTCCGAACCTGCAACGCTTTCCAGGAAGGGGAGTGTAAGCCCCAATCCCGCGGCTCGGAGCAGATCTCGACGGTTCGTTAGTAGTCGGTCGTTCATGATTCAAGTGCTCCGGAAGACTTTGGATAGGACAACGGCCTTGATGAGATCGCGGCTGCGAAATCCCGACGGTCTGAGTTGGTTGTAGATGCGATCAATTTCCGCCTGTTCGACGATCGTTAGAGGCCGGTGCGACGCGTAGCTGAGCAGTGACTTGATGAAGCCCTTGACGAACTGCTCGCGCTCGTGATTCAGGTGGGTCTTGAGTTCGGCAACGGTGTTGAGGGCAGTGCCGGACGGAAGTCTGCTGTTGCCGTCGCTGTGTTCGCCGCACCAGCGTCCGAGTGAGTCGTATCCCTCGAGTGCGAAGCCAAGAGGATCGAAATTGCGATGGCACGACAGACATTGGGCTTGGTTGCGGTGTCGTTCCGTCGCCAAGCGCGTCAAGCTGAGTTCCTTGTTGCGGGTGCGATCAATACGGACCTGGTGAAGTGAACCACCGAGTATCGGCACGTTTGGCGGTGCCGGGGGCGGGGGGCTGTAGAGCAAGTTTCGCAACAAGAAGACACCCCGTTCGACGGGGGACGTTCTGGGGCCGCTGGACGTTAGCATGAGATAGGCGGCGTGGCCGGTGACACCACCGCGAGGGTGCGACGCGGGCAGTTGCCGGATGGTATAGCCGCCTGCCTTGGAGATCGGTAGTTCGTAGTATTTCGCAAGCGTGTCGTCGATGATGCAGTAGTCACTGACAAGGAAGTCGGTAATCGGCAGGTTGTTTGCAACCAAGTGGGCGAAGAGCTCCATCGGTTCACGAGTCATTGAGAAAGCGTAGCGGTCCCAGTCGTTATTAAAGACGGTCTTTTGGACGTGTCGATTGGGCGTCGATTCCTGAAACCGCGCCATCTCAAGCCACTGATAGGTGAAAGCATTGATAAACTGCCGACTCTTGTGCGAGTCGAGCATGCGGTCGCACTGTCGAACAAGGGCGTCCCGTTCCAGGGACTTTGTTGAGGCCAAGTCGACGAGCTCCGTATCGGGCATGGTGCTCCAGAGAAAGTATGAGAGCTTGGTGACCACACTCAGAGGATCCAACATTTGCTTTCCCGGCTCAGAGACTGCGGGAACCACATAGAGAAACTGGGGTGAGGCGAGCATCATGGCCATGACGTCGACCAGCGTCGCCTGGGGATCTTCACCGCTTGCCTTTTGAGCCAGAAGGTAGTTGCGAATTTCACCCAGCCACTGATCGTTGGCGGGTCTGGCCCGATGGGCTTTCGTCGCAAAAGCAGCGATGATACGCAGCGCGCGATCAACGTCCCAGTTCTTGAAGTCGCGAAGCAGACGGACTTCCTGGCGGGCCGCGTAGTCCGGGACGATTGGCCCTTCCATCTCGACCCAGTCGATCCACAGTGCCTTGTCGGTGTCAAAATAGAGGTTTCGCAGGAATGGATGGTCCGGGGTCAGGTCAAAGGTGAAGGTCAACGTCTCGGGATTGTCATGCGGTGCCAGCACCTCCTGGTAATACGTCTGATAGGGTTGCCCCAAAGGGTTATCGAGAGTGATGAACGGCGCCGTTCTGATAAACGTCTGTTGCTCTTTGGTGTCGTGGAGGGTGCCGCAGCGGATCCTGACCCGGTACTGGCCGGCCTTGAATTTGGGGAAGTGATAAATATTGATCCCCAACAGTTCCATCAACAGCGGGCTGCCGTCCTTGAAGACGGCGCCAGTCGCAAACAGTGGGTCTGCCATGTTTCGCTTAGCTTCGTCAATTGCTTGTTGCCGTTGTTCGGAGATATTCTTCGATCTTTCTTTTTCGCTCAAACGAACCTCTTGTTGCGCCAGTTCCCGGAAACGGATCACGTCTCCTGGATAGGTTGACAGAACGTGCTGCCAATGCGCTCGAGTACTTTCCTCGATCTCGTTGCGCTTTTGAAAGAGCGTGTGGCCCGTTTCATTGCGGATAGCTGTTGTCAGAGCATCCTTAGCCACTGCAAATGCAGTTTCCCAATGTAGCTCAGTGAAATATTGGTCTTGGGCGATCGTGTCGAACTTGCTGGTTCCTGCGGTGCTGGGCATCTCGTCGAGATCAAGCCGAACGCCGAGCAGGTCACGATAGGTCAACTGCAATTCCCGCTTGTTCAGATAGCGGATCGGGGCATCCGTTCCCTGGTCGAGAAACGCCTTCTTTGCGCTGGCGATGGTTTCGCTGAGTTCGTCGATAAAGGCGGTTAGCTCCTGCAGGGGGATCGCGGGCTCCTCTTCTGGCGGCATCTCGCCCAGATTCAGGGTGTCAAGGATGTCCTGGTAGGTTTGAAGGATGGCCGGGCTATCGAGGGTATCTGGAAGATGATCGAAGCGTTGATCGCCATTCTGTTTTTCGGGACCGTGGCAGGATTCGCAACGCTCGTGCAGGAACAGCCGGATTGAAGAGGAGAGTTCGACCGCCGGTGGGTTTTCACGGTAAACGCTGACGTCTGCGACTTGCTCGACATCGGCAGCAGAATTGCCAGCTGTTACCTTCGGCGTTGCGTCGAAGGTGCGGTAGAGGACGAAGGCAAATGCAATGGCCGCCGCAAAGCCAATAAGGCCCATGGCTTTGCGTTGGACTCCTGATTGCTTCCGAGCTGTGACGCGCTCTTGTATCCGTTCGAATGACTCTGCTGCTGTCGCCTTGCGTTTCGTCTTACGTACGGGCGGCGCAGGTCGCCGCGTGCCTGATTGTTCTCTTGCCGACCGCTCGTCGGATCCTCCTACGACTCCGCGCGTGTTGCAGGCTCTGCACTTGGCCATGCGGCCAATTTGCGTCACCGGCAGGACGTATACCTGATCGCAACCACTACACTTAAATTCGATCGTCTCAGGCATGCGTCGGGCTACCTTTACTAACCGACCGAATTTCAAAATCATCAATCGATTCTGCGAAGCGTTTCTCTATCTCGTTGCTCCGAAAGCTATCGCAAGGCTCTTTCTTCCGATTCTGCTGCTCGTCCCAAACGAGAATATGAATCGTTTCGGCCTGCGAAATGCTCGCATGCGCGGTCATTGCAAGCCACAGAAGTAAGAAGATTCTCATGATGTCCATCTATCCTTAGTTGTACTTGTTCAATTACCAGTTGATCGATTCGTCACCGATTCCCACATCGATGAATTGGCTATCTTTGCCCTTCGCGTTATCCACATGAATGGCGATCGTGTTCGTGCCGGAGTTGAGAGCTTCAGCGGCTTCAACAGGCAGCGGGTAATCACGGTAGCTGCTGTTATTGCCCTTCTTTAACTCGAAGGCTTTGACACCATTGATGTAGATGACCGCGTTGTCATCGTAGGCAACACGCAGAACTGGACGCTTCAGCTTCTCACCCCCAAGCTCGAACGTCCGGACCAGCCATAGGTCGCGAGTCGTCCACTGTGTGTTGATCGTGATGCTGCCGTTGCGGTGTACCTTGTGGCCGAAGACTCCCGTCCCTTTCTTCCAGTTGGAACGAGTCGCTTTCGGCTGAAACCAGTCAGCAGCCGGCTCCTCCATGGTGTAGGTCCACTCTTGAGGAGTGTCCCGCGATGTCGGCACCAGCATTTTGACGGTCGGTTTTTCTGGGAATTGTCTCTTGGAGACTGCATCGGAAAACAGAACCAGATCCGGTTTGATGACTTTGCGATCGTAAGTCATCAAACCGTTTACTTCAGTTTCGACGTCGGTCAACTGAGTGTAAATCGCGGCGGAAGTTCCGGCTTCTCTGTCTGCTGTGAACACGTCTCGCCAAAGGTTCAGATACATGCTCTCGAAATGTCTCTTGTCGACGGCAGTGCCATAGACCGACGATTCTGCCTGATCGGCAACCCAAAGATGCCCTGGGACTACGTATCCAAGACCGCCGAACTCGCCGAGTACTCCAATTCGACTTTCGTCAGGACCGACAGGCACTGCCTTCTTGTACGCGTGTTTGTCGGTCACGTCGCCACAGTCCGGAGGTAGAAACCAGCCACTGCCACTGTTAAGCAGGCGAGTCGAGTCTTCGGCACGAGCCACGTCGGTCAGCCGCGGCGTGTCGTATTGACCCCACGCTTCGTTGAAGATGACCCACATGACGATGGACGGGTGGTTGTAGTGCTCGCGAATCATCTCGCGCATTTCGAGTTCAAACTGGTCGGCCTTCATCCTCGAGTCGGGAACGCCGTCCCGAATGCCTCTGGCATCCTTGCCAGCACTACCATTGGGCATGTCCTGCCAGACCAGCAACCCAAGTTTGTCACACCAGTAGTACCAGCGAGCCGGTTCGATTTTCACGTGTTTGCGTGTTGTGTTGAAACCGAACCTCTTGGTTATTTCCAAATCGGACTTTAGTGCCTCGTCGGTCGGAGCCGTGTAGATGCCGTCCGGCCAGTAGCCTTGATCCAGTGGCCCCGCCATGAAGACCGGCTTGTTGTTCAACATCGGTCGCAAGTGGCCTTTCTCATCCTTTGCCATCGAAATTTTGCGCATGCCGAAGTAGCTGCTGACCTTGTCACTACCGAGTGTAATCTCCAGGTCGTACAGGAACGGTGATTCGGGCGACCACAATTTCGCATCGGGCACATTGAGCACTATCGTTGCACCGGCCTTGCCTTGAGCTTGAGAGACGACGGTCTCGCCATCCTTGACCTCGACGCTCGCCATGCCCGCATCGGCGTTTACTACAACCGAAACGGTGCAATTGTCGATGTTGGGCGTGATCTTCAAACCGAAAACGTGGTTCGCCGGAACTGTTTCCAGCCACACCGTTTGCCAGATGCCGGAGGTCGCGGTATAGAAGATGAACTGCGGGTTATCGAAAGCGCCCACGTTCTGTTTTCCTTTCGGGCCGTTCTGAGTATCAAGCACCGACACCACCAGTGTGTTTTTGCCGGGCTGAAGGACATCCGTGATATCAATCGAAAAAGCGTCGTAACCACCCTTGTGCTTTCCGACCTCTTTTCCGTTGACCAGCACGGTCGCTTCGTAATCGACGGCTCCAAAGTTCAATCGAAGTCGCTCATTGTCCGCCAACTCCGGAGCGTCGAATTCGCGGGAATACCAGAGCCGGTCGTCACGAGTGAACTTTCGCTTCACACCGGAGAGTGCGGACTCGATACAGAACGGAACGAGAATCTGTTCTTCAAACTCTGTCGGCTGCGGATCGTCCACGCGCGTCACCGCGTAATCCCAAAGCCCATTTAGATTCACCCAATTCTCACGCACCAACTGAGGCCGCGGGTATTCAGGTAGCGGATTCGTCGGGCCTACGTCGTCCGCCCACTCCGTCATAATGTGCCCTGACGCAGGCTTCCAGTCCGCAGACACCTTCGAGTGAATCAGAAGAACAGACAGAAACGCGAATAGATGGCAAAAAAATGGGGGCAGAAAGATTACGGACAGACAATTTGTTGCCACCATCTTCCTACCAAAATGCAATGCTGATTTCATGATGCCGTTACCGTCTTAAAGGTTAAGCAATGAGTGCCGATGTTGATCCAGTGGATAGTCATCGTGTTTATTCTTGGCAGGGAGATTTCGCGCAGACATTTTCCTGCCCCCATCTTCCTGGCAAATGCTTACTCCCGTTGCTCCCAAATCGAATTTAGTTCGCGGGCTTCAAACGACACGAGTTTCGCCTTACCACCGATCGCAGTGACAGAGACTTCGGTCGCATCCAGCTTTGTCGGGCCTCTGCCGAATCAGTTCGGCTAACGCTAGACGGAAGGCACTCGCCATGTTATTCATATGTGAATTCCTTTTCAAGTATGGAGAAACCGAGTCGATGGTAACCAAAACTAGGTCGACCGTTCCCAACCTGCAGCGAGGCATGGTGGTGCTGGAGTACCTGGCCACCGGCGCACGCAGCGCAACGAGTTCTGAATTGACTGAGCGTCTCGGGTATCCTTCTGCCTCGGTGTTTCGCATCACCCAGGAACTGACGGAATTGGGCTACCTGATGCGCGACCCTGTCTCGAAGAGATTCTCGCTGACCAACAAGCTGTTGCTGCTGGGGCAGCCGCAGGGCCAACAGCGTGGCCTGGTCGAAGCGGCCCTGCCGGCGATGCGAGGCCTGCGCAAACAAACACGGGAAACGACTCAGCTCTGTTGTCTGGTGGAAACCGAGAACGTCGTTTTGGAACAGCTGGTCTCAACGCATCCCTTCAAGTACTCGGCGGAGCTGGGCGCTCGCTGCCCGGCCTACAGCTGCGCACCGGGAAAGGCGATGATCGCCGGACTGCCGGACGATGAACGGGAAGAGCTGACTGAACGCATCACTTTCAAACGCTTCACGCCAACGACCATCACCGGTCGCCGTGCATTTCTAAAGGAGCTTCAGCAGATCGTTGGCGTCGGGTACGCCATCGATTGTGCTGAAGGGATGGAAGGCGTTCACTGTGTGGCGGCGGCCGTGCGCGATCGGAATGGAATTCCGGTTGGTGCCATCACCGTCACTGCACCGTCAACTCGACTTCCGGAGTCGGCGTTTTCTGCGGCAGGCGAAATGGTGATCGAAGCGGCACGCAATGCGGAGCAGAGCTATTGCGAATGAGTGCGACTGCGGACGGTCGATCAATAAATATTCGCAGCCATGATCGTGGTTGGCGGCAGTCATCAGCAATCGATCGCAGCCACACGACGTAATCTAGGGACAAACTGTGGTTTGAGTCGCATTATAGAAATTGATTGCCAGCTGTTGATCTGATTTGGTTCGGATTGAGACCAAAAGCTCCCCGAGGCGGTCTCGAACCAGGCTCACGCAGGAGGCGAGGATAGTGGACAGTGAAACTCCGCAAGTGATTGGTCGAAAACCACTTACGAAATCATGCCTCAAATGGCACAAACTGATTGAACTTTCCGAGGTCAGCCGCTGCTACCGAAAATTCCACGAAAAAAGCCGCTGACCGTATTCGATCAGCGGCTCTTGTGATTTAAGTGGACGATACTGGACTTGAACCAGTGACCCCCACGATGTCAACGTGGTGCTCTAGCCAACTGAGCTAATCGTCCTGAGGCGTGCGGAAACTACGCGGTTGTCTGTGTCTCGTCAAGCAATTGAGCGGCGACTGTGGTCGTTCTTAACGCGACCGGGCCGGTTATTGCAGTCTGGTCGATGATACACAGGGAAATTACAGACGATTAGTTGTTGCTGGGTTGTGGTCGGTAAGGGAAGACCCATGTCAGGAACGGGTTGACGGCCCGGGTCTGGACCCAGACTCTGCCCTGGCCGCTGAATCGGACGACAAGCCCCTCACCGCCGAAGAAGAACGTTTTCAATTTGCCGCCAACCTTCATGCCAGGCACGGTTGTGACGTCATAATGGAGAGTATCCTCGAAGGCGACGACGTATCCGGTGTCGACGATGTATTCATCTTCGACGTCGATTTCCAGGATGGCGCCGTATGAGTTGAAGAAGATGTCGCCTTCACCGGAGGCTTTCAGCAGAACCAGACCTTTGCCGCTGAAGAAACCTTTGGCTCCCTGCCATTTGCCGGTCAGTTCAACGCCGTCTGAGTGGCACATGAAGGCCCCACGCTGAATGTAGAGCGTGTTTCGATCCAGTTCGTAGTGGATCGCGTCGCCGGGTGCTCCGGGAGCGAAGACGACCTCGCCGGGGCCTCTGTCCGCCGTGAACGTGTTGATGATGAGCGACTCGCCACCAAGCGCGCGTCCCAGAGTCTTTTTCAAACCGCCTTTGAATCCCGCCTTGAGGGTAATCGTCGGGTCCATCGCGGCCATAGCGGACGGTTCAGCGAAGATTCGCTGGCCCTGCTCAAGGTCCACGGTGAGGATGGCAAAGTCCGGGCGTTGTGAGATTTCAAACTGAAGATCGCTCATGGGTCAGTCTTTCGTCGAGCGGTGCTTAATGAGGATGATTCAGAACCTGGGTGAATCTGGATTCAGCTCAGCGCGCTTTAAGTTTCGGGCCGAGGAGTGCCCCGAAGGACGGCGGGTTGTGGCTCTGACAGTAGAGTTTCCCCTGGCCGGTGAATTTACAGACCAGCCCTTCACCACCGAGGAAGCTGCCGATCAGGCTGGCTCCGGCTTTGCCAATTTTGAACTGCAGCGTGTCCTCGAAGGCGACGATGTGGCCGGTGTCGACAGTGAAACCACCGTCGACGTTGACTTCGTAAATCGCTCCGAAGCTGTTCAGAAAGAGGTCTCCGTGGCCGGAGCACTTCACCCAGAACATGCTTTCGCCGCTGAAAAGAGCTTTCCCGAAGCCCTGCCAGCTGGCGTCAATTTCGATCCCCTCTTCGGACGCGAGCCAACTGGAACCCTGCACGACGAGAGTACCGCTGAGGTTGTGGTGGACTACGTCTCCCATCAACTGCGGGCCGAGGATCAGTGTCTGGCCGGCCCGATCTGCGGTGAAATGGTTCAGGAAGAAGTTCTCGCCGGAGAACATTCGCTTAAGGCCCTTCATCAGACCGCCGCCTTTGCCTCCTTTTTTGCCGGAAGTCGTTTCGACTTTGATACCAGTCGACATGGCAAGCATGGCGCCCACTTCGCAGGTGATGGTTTCGCCGGCGTCGAGGTTGAGTTTGACAACCGATGCAGCAGGACGAGCGACAATTTCGTGTTGCATGCTGATTTCCTTTGTCCGCCTCGGGTGTGACGGTGAGCGATACTCAGTGTTGATCAAGTCAGCTGGCTGAAGAGCGGACGGGGTTACCAGATTTGACCGTTGGTCCATGCGGCCAGACCGTCAAGCGACCGCGACTGCATGTAGATTCGGCCCGGGCCAGTGACCCTCGTGACGAGGCCTTCTCCACCAAAGAAGCTGGAGAAGATGCCTCCGGCCATGCCCATTCGGATGCTGATTGAAGGTTCGTAGGCGACCAGGTGGCCGGTGTCGACGACGTATTCGCCTTCCACTTCTTTGGCGAAAATGCCGCCGTAGGCTCCGAACCAGATCTTTCCGTTGCCGCTGACTTTGAGGCGGAACAGGCCTTCTCCCCCCACGAAGCTGGCGATGCCGGCCCAGCCCAGCCCGAGGTTCACGCCCGGCTCACAGGCCAGGAACGCTCCGGGCTGCAGGAACAAGGTGGTGCCTTTCAGCTCGATGCACTCGATATCGCCGGGCATCGGCTGCGTGAGAACGAGTTCGCCCTGACTGGCTGTTGTGAACTCATTCACGAAGAGAGTTTCGCCACCGAAGATACGTCGAAGAAACGCTCCAAAGCAGCCGCCGTTCCAGCGAGTCGTCACGTTGATGGACGAGCTCATGCTGGCCATCGCACCCGCTTCGGCGATGATGCGGTCTCCCGCGCCGAGGTCGACTTTGATGTTGGCAAAGGAAGGGCGGTTTCTGGTTTCAGCTTCCATTGAGGTCTCCAGAGAAGCGCAAGTTTAGTCGGCTTGATTTCAGTCGCTGGCGAAGTGTTTTACTTTGCGAGGGCTTCTTCCCGTTTCTCATTTTCCGGTTTGGCGTCGGCAGCGTTTACTTTCTTCCTGTCACCGTCTTTATTCTCAGGAGCGTCCTCTGCCGGGACGACCCGGTTTCTCATCGCTGCCCGCAAACCCTCAAGATCAAAGTCGAGAGGACTGTACGCTCGGGGTGGCAGTTCATCAACCAGTTTGCGGATTGCTGCGACGCGTTCTTCGATGTCCGGGTGGCTGCTGAGCCAGTCGAGAGCGTCGGGAATATCGCCGTGCGGAAGCGACTCCAGCATGCCGATCGCGTGGGCGGGATCGATGCCGGCCTTGTGGAGCATCCGGACCCCTTCCAGGTCGGCTTCGTGTTCATGCTCGCGCGATTTGCTCATGAGAGCTGCTGCTCGCAGAGCTTCTGCTCCGAGCGCGACAAGGCCGCCGACATCTCCCACCAGAATATCGAGCGCGACGATGACTCCGATGGACTCGCCGATCGACTGCAGATGGTGCCGCAGCGTGACGTGCGACATTTCGTGGGCGAGTACGGCCAGCAGTTCTTCCGGAGTCTCGACCAGATCGATCAGGCCGCGAAAGACGATCATCCGTCCGCCTGGTAACGCGACGGCGTTGGGGATCTCGGTGTCGCACACGAGGACCTGAAACTTGACCTGCGGCATTCGGCTGTGGACAGCCAGGTCGTCGACCAGCTTCTGCAGCGGAAGCCGGACGGCGTCGTCCTCGATCAACGTCACCTTCTCCTCACCGGTCATCTGGGCGACCTCGTCGAGCGCCTGCTCGTACACGGCCTCACCCAGTTGCTGATCGACCGTGAACGGAACATGAGGGACTGCAGCGCGGGCTCCCCAGAGAATGCCGTACCAGCCCCCGACAAGAAGCAGCGCACACCCGACAAGAAATCCCCAGAAGCCGAACTGTCCGGCGAGTGATCTTCGGCGGCCGGTCGCGTTGATTTCTTCGAGTCGCTCCAGCAGTTCGCCGCCGGAAGCCCGTTCCAGTGCGGCAGTAAACTTTTTGTCTTCACAGAAAATGGTGAGGCTGCGATCGTCGTTCCGGCAGAAGACCATTCGGCCGGATGCTCCGCCGATTTCCAGATTGCACTCGCTGTACGAGAGAAAAAACTGTTCGCCGTCCGACAGCAGCGCGATCAGCCCAAGATCGTCCATCCGAATGCTGGCACCCGCGCGGCCGCCGTCGATGTCCTTGCTGAAAACGCCGCCTTCAAATTCTCCGTCCAGAAAATCGTCGTCAAACATGAGGTCGGTCCCGTTGGAATCCTGTCAGAATGAAGATGCTCAGGATTGAACTTTAGCAGGCCGTCTGGCCGAGCCATTTTTCTTTGTTGTCAGAGCTCCTTCAAGCCGGGTCAGCAGGTCGCTGATCGCCTGGCTGTCACGCGGCTCCAGAGAAGCGTCACCGTAACGAACGTCGTAGAACTTGCGAACCAGATTGTCCGGAAATCCGGTCAGTCCGGTGTCGGCAAGAATCTCTTCGAGACGCTGCTGAGCGGCTTCGGCAAACTCCAGCGGTGTCTCTGATCGGCCTCGGCGAATGCCGTGCCGGGCGAGGACTTTTGTGAATCGCTCGTAAAAATCCACCCGGCACAGTTCACGCCGCTCCCGCCTTCGTTCGAGCCAGTCGCGAATGGCGAGGACAAATCGCTCCACCAGCCCGATTTCCGACAGCGCGAGCTTCTGCCAGAAACGGCGAAGCAGCAACACGACTCCTGCAAAGATGAATGTTGCGACGAAGGTCGTTCCGCTGAACCAGCGTGTGGGATCTCTGGCGAACTTCAGGATCTCTTTCCAGGTTTCCGGCGTGACGGTCGAGCCCGTCGCGTGTTTAAGACCCTCACTCAGCGGACCGTAGATCAGACGACGTTGCTCATTCAGCGAAATTCGAACGATGCGTTGATGCCACAGGCCAGTGACCAGTGTTCGCATTTCTGCGGCGATCGATCGGTCGTCGCCGATTTCTTTGACGCTGGCTGCGCGGGCGTCGCCGGGAGTCGGGTCGAACGGTTTCCAGATGTTGCCGGCCATTGCCTCGACCCACGCGTGAGCATGTCGCTCCTCGACGACGAACGCCCCCGAGTAGCTGCTTCGTTCGCCACCTTTGAAACCGCTGACCAGTCGCGAGGGGACGCCTGCCGCGCGAAGCATCAGCGCCATCGCTGAGGCAAAGTACTCACAGTGACCTGACTTCCGGTTCACGTAGAAATCCTCGACCGGGTCAATTGACGTGTCTGTGATTGCCGCGCTGAGCGAATAAGAAAACTCGCCCGAGTCGCGCAGGTGAGCCTCGACCTGCTGTGCAATCCACTCGGCCCGCTGATACTCGTTGAGATCAGCCGGCGCGGCCTCAGCAATTTGTTGCCCGGCCTGTCGAATGGCACTCAACCCATCGGGCAGTCTTAGGAACCGGTCGAGCGCAAGGTTTCGGGCGCGGTAGGCCTCCGATGATTTCACTTCGAAGAGTGCGGGCCTCTGCCGTCGATTCGGCACGTAGGTGTGCAGCGCGTACTCGTAGGATCCCCTCCCTCGTTCGCTTTCAGGCCGCATCAGGATCGAGGTCACCAGGTCGACTTCAGGGAGCTTCTCGCCCGGTTCGATTTCGGCCATTCGAATGGGGTGCATCGCGAACAGAGTATTTGTCGAGGCGTCGTGCAGAATGATTTGCTGCAGATAGCGACTGCCATGATGTCCGCGTGCGGAAAGAAGCTCAATCACGTTGCGGCTGTCGTCCAGAACGTGCCAGCGGCCTTTTTCGTAATGGCCCATGACGGAGCCTCGAAACAGCGGTTCGGAGTAGCCGAGCCGTGCGGCAAGATCTTCGGTGGCGACTTCTTTGCTGGCTTCGCGGTCAAAGCACCGAACCTGCAGAACCGGTTTGTTGCTCTCGAGAATCTGCCCGATCTCGCCCAGTTGAATTTCATTCGTGAAGCCGGTGACAAGACGCGATCGCGGGTCACTGTCGAGCTCATTCGGCTGCCTCGCGACCCACAGACGCGGGATGACCAGAAAGAAACACAGTCCGATGAACAGCGAAAGCAGGGATGTCGTGACGACTCCCGTGACGAAGCGAAAGTTGAACCACCGCTCGTCCGGGTCGAGCTGAATCGCGCTGCGAAACTCATCCTTCTGACGGTGAGCCAGCCCCGTTGTCTCGATGAGTTCTTTCTTCGAGCCGCCTCCGATATGACCGGCCTGATCGAATCCGGATTGAGCCTGGTAGACCGAAAAGACTGCCAGTGTCCACAACCCGAAGAAGACGTAAACTGTCAGCAGGACGCCGAACAGGCCCTGCTCGGTCAGAATCGACGAGACCGCAACCTGCATCACGCTCAGGGCAAGCAGCCACCAGTACTGCCGGCCACGCTTGGTCTGAAAAAGTGCGATCCAGGTCAGATAGGTCAGCAGGTGAGCTCCCGCCAGGACGCGTGTTTCGACATTCGCACCAGTCAGTTCCAGCGCGGCGATGCCGAACGCGGCAATGCCCAGCAGGTTGCTCCAGAAAACCGATAGACGGACAACCTTCAGATGCTCGTTCAAAAGCAATGCCAGCAATGCCACCGGCACAGTCAGCACGGTCGGGAAAAAGGATTCTTCTGCAATGGTGAGGATCAGACCGGACAACGCGATCAGGGAATAAATGCTTACATGGAAGACCGTCTTCATGAGAGCTCCTCTCTCAGAATCGGCGAGGCCTTCGGCGTCTTCGGTAACGCGACGAGCCGTCCTTCGACTTCCCGGTCAGGTTGATCGGCATCCCCGCGACCTGTGCTTTCCCCGTTGACCGCATCGTCTTCCCTCCGCCCGCGTCGCCGACCGGTCTGCGTCGCTGTTCCCGCCACGTCGAGGGTCAACCACGGTGCGAGGTCCTTTGGCGTCGCGTGAAAAATCTCGACCCCCTGAAGCCGCTCGAACTCAGCCACTTCCTCCGACAGGGCACCCCGCGGTCGCGTGGTCACGAGCACGACCCGGCTGAGTGACGACTGCGCTACGTGAGCCTGTTCGAGCAGGTCGTGAAAACCGGTCGCGTCACCGGGCTCGGCCAGGGCCAGCGCATCGAGGACTGCGTTCACAGCCGTCGCGCCGGAATTCGCGTGCCATGCGGTGATCGCAGCGCCGGCGATGAGCAGATCCTGATTCACGCTCCGAGTCTGCAGCAGGTGCTCGACGCAGGCGGTCGCGGCGAAGCTGATCGCCAGTTCGACGCGGTCAAAATCACGCGGCTCGGGATCGTTCGGCAGCCACAACTCGACCAGCATCAGCAGACTGCGGTTGCGGTTCTGTTCGAACTCGCGAACCATCAGTTCGTTGAGCCGCGCGGAGGTTCGCCAGTGAATGCTCCGCAGACTGTCGCCCTGCCGGAACTCGCGCAGATGGTGGAATTCGTCGTGAAACGTGCCGGCTCGCGAACGTCGCTGCAGAACCATTTCCGCCGCCAGTTGAGACTCCCTGCGCCACTTCGGCGTCATCCGCCCGACACGAGGATGCACGATCAACTCGCCCGGCGCGTGTGTAATGAAACCTCGCTCGACAAGCCCGATCGGAAACCGTGTCGACACTTCCAGCGGACCAAACAGGTACCGGCCACGATGGTTGAGCTGCAGCTCATAACACGCCGACCGCTCCCTGCGCGGCCTCACGCCCGCAAACAGAACGGCGGGTTCCAGAGTTTCCGTTTCCGCCCGCGGATCGCTGAGCCGTGCCTCATGCTTGAGCCGATCGCGGACCACCATCATCCAGCTGGAAAACCAGAACTTGCGGTTTCGCAAAGTCAGCTCGACGGGAATGACTTCGCCCACCATCGCGCGTTCCGGCAGTTGACGGCTGACGCGGTTTCGTTTGAGCAGAGTAAACGTGATCCACCCGTTGAGAATAAACGGGCCGGCCATGATCGAAAAAACCAGCATCAGCATGTTGTTTCGACCGATCAGCGATCCAACGAACGCGACGATCATGATCAGCAGATACATCATGCCTTCGCGAGGCAGCATGACCCGGTTGCGGTTTAACCGGCTGACCTTGCTGCCGGCTTTGGGCGAGAACTTCAGCGCGACGAGTCGCAAGCCCCACAGCAGCAGGAAGATTCCGGTCACTCCAAAAGTGGCGGCGGCGTGAGCCTTGTGGTCGCCAAACTGCCCGGAGATCTTCGGCGCGGAATAGAGAACCCCTCCGCCCGCCATCAGGCAGAGAAATCCAATCAGCGGCACGGGCCGCGAGGCCGCTTTTGTTTTTGATCGAGCCATGCGGAGACATGAGTCCTGGCTGGACGCGGCAACCTCAGGCCAGAACCGGCCCGCCACGTCCCGAAGATGTGACCCGTACAGGATGATGTCCCCGCAAGGCCCGCACAACGGTCAACGCAAATCGCGGAGCAGCCTGCGGCCATTCGGCTCGACGAGACGTTGCCGTGAGCTCCATCCCGGAAGACTTTCCATGGAAAACCGGGAGGTCACAGTCGACGGACCGACATCGCGGTCCCCTGCGACCTCATCGGAACCGACGGCCGGAGCAAAACAAAAACGCCTGACGATTACACACACGAAAGCACGAAGCCACAGAGTCGTGATGAGGGCTGTCCATTGTGGCTCCGCGTAAGGCATCGTCACCTCTTCGGCGGTTTGGCCTCCCTCACGATGGCGCCGTGGTCGTCGCTCAGGATCAGCAGAGAGAACTCCTCAACGAAGTCCAGTTCGTTCGTGTTGAGCGAGGTGAAGTCGAAGCGGCCTCGCAGGTCGGTGTAGCCGTCTTTGTAGAACTTCACCTGGCCATCACCGCGGCGGGCGTAGACTTTGACGTAGACTCGCGACAGAGCCTTGCCGGTCTGCTCGTGCGTCACGCGGACCTGGCCGTAATTCTCAACGACCTGCACGTTCAACGAGTGCGAGTAATAGGCCTGCGATTTCGTCTGACCGCCTGCGACGATTTCGACCAGCACGTTGCTGCTGCGATATTTTTCCGGCAGGTCAAATTCCAGCGAGCTCTCTTTCGCTGGCAGATCGACGAGCTTCGTCATGTTCGGCCGAATGTACGAGAACGCTCCGGAAACCTGCTGGACGAACGGGTTGCGGCTGAAGAGCAGTTCCAGATCCATTTCGTAATAGTTGACCGTGACGGCAGACAGGTTCTGGTAGTTGAGCTTCACTTTTCGGGCCTCGACTTTGAAGTCGTAGTTCGGCTCCGTGCTGGCGAGCTGCGTCTGGTTCTGTGAGCGGTCTTCCTTGTCGATGACCGGCGTCCCCTCGACGGGTGCCGCTTTCGGGTCTTCCTTGTCGAGAGCTGCCAGCGCGATTTTCGAATCGGTCGAGGCGACCTGGCCGGCGGCGTCTTTCACCGAAGCCAGGACCGGCGTGCCGATCTCGTCGAGCTGGGCTGCGACCAGTGCGAACGCGTTTCTCCAGCGTGGAACGGGATGGCTGGCGTATTTCGCCGCGATGACTCGCGCCCGGTCCGGCTGATCGGAATACAGGTCGAGGTACGCGGTGAAGTAGTCGTGCTGCAGTGTGGTGGCCAGTTTGTCCGGCTGAACCTGACCGAAGAACTTCATCGCTTCCTCGACACGGTCCTGAAGCAGCAGGTAATAAGTCACCGCCATCAGGTCCTCGCCGTCCAGCTGTTTCCGGTAGCTCAGAATGTTGAGCAGCTGGTGGTACTGCTGGTTGAGGCCGTCATTGAGAATCTGCCGTCGCTGCCCCAGCTGATGAGCTCGGGCGTTGACCAGCGGCGAGTAGTCCAGGTGCTCGTAAGTCCGCCGCTCGACCGGGTCGATTATCAGCAGCGGCGAGTCGATAAACGCGCCGCTCTGCGCGATGAAGTTTCCATCGTGCTGCAGAAACTGCCGCACGGTGGCCGGCTGATTGTGCTGCACACCGTACGACCACAGCGTGTGGTGATAAACGTGCCGGCGGTCGAGCAGGCTGATGACCTGGCCGAAGAATTTTCCGTCGCCGCCCATTCGCCAGGCGATGCGGTCCAGGTTGACCCGGAACAGGTTCTGCGTTTTCAGAAAGTTCAACACGTCCTCTTCGCTGCCCTGCTGCGAGACGAAGTTCCACGATTCCTTGTCGATCGTGGTCGGCTCGTCGACGACTTTCAAAGTGATCGCTGTCGCGTGAGCAATCAGCTCTTCGTTTTTCGCAACGTGTACAGGGTAGTGCGGGAAGTTGCCGGTCTGCGGGAAGTAGAAGTGGTACTCGATCGTCTGCGTGTGGTACGGCTGCAGGTCGACCGGAACGCTGTTCGTGTACTTCGCATTCAGAACTGGAATCGCTCCCAGCGGAATCTGTGTCAGCACGTTGAGCTTCTGCCGAGACGACGTCGGGTTGGTGACGACGACCTGGCAGCCGTAAACGACATGCGTCAGAAATTCGTCGGTGACGAACTTGTCCTGCTGTTCGTTATTGACGGTGCGGTAGCGATCGTTCTGCCGGAAGAAGTTCTGGCTGACAAGAATCGGCGTCGGATTCCCAGCCATTTCGGCTTCGCGAATCTCCTGGTGAAACAGGATGATCGGGCTGCCGGCCGAGATGTTCAGCTGCAGTTTCTCGTAGTCCGATTCGTGCTTTTTCGCCTCGAACGGAAGATCGAGAACGGACAGGGCGAGCATCATTTCCGTGAAGTTGCGATGTGGCTCGGCCAGGTGTTTGGAGAAGAACGGCTTGTCGGCTTCGTGCTGAGCGAAGTCGTTCCAGAACGGGCTGATCGCAACCAGATCGGCAATCTGCTGAGCGATGGGCACGTGATAGTAGTTGTTCTCGGCCCACTCCTGAGTCTTGTCGAGCTTCTGATAAAACTGCCGCCCGGACTGCCGTCGTGCCTTGTCACCCGCCAGGAAGAACTTATCAGAGAGCTCACTCATCTTCTTCTTTGCGAAATCTTTTTCCTTCGCGGCTTTCCTGCCGGCGGCGGCTTGCCGATCCATTCCGGCAGACAGCTGTTCTGAAACAACTTCAGCTCTTTCAGCTCTCTCCAGGTCGCGAAGCTGATTGAGACCCCGGCCAAGAGTACGGCCATTGGCTGACCTGGCAAAATTCGCGCCACCCATTCCGCCCGGAGCCGGAGGCCCTGCAGGAGCGTCGAGGGCCGGCGCAGCGGATGCCTCTGCGGTGGGGAGAGAACTTTCGAGGACTTTCTTTAATTCTAATTCGACTCCCGCGAGACCAAAGTCGCTTTCGCCTTCCGCGTCGAGCGAACTGCTGCCCAGGGCCGATTCGTAAAGACGCTGGAGCCGGTCGAGATCCGGCGGCAGCATGGCAAGCTGCTCGCCCAGAAGCTGCCGCGTGTACGGCAGGTCGCCCTTGAGCCGCCTCGCAAGTAGCACGCGTTCCACCGAGTTCAACCGGGCAAACTCCCACGGCTTGCGAAATTCGCTCAGGTCGCGTTCCAGCAGCCACTCATCCAGAAACGTCGGGTGCTGCTTGTTCGCCAGGTACGGACGGATGACCGTGTTGAAGAATTCGGGGTCTTTCTTCGAGAGGAAAAAGTTCAGTTCGTGGCAGGCGTACTTCGAGTAGTTCTCCAGCTTTTCTTCCGGCTTCAGGTTCGGCCAGTTCAGAATAAAGCGGAACTCAACAAGCTGCTGGTTGCCGCTGAGTGTCGCGTAAAGCCGAAACACCGAAGCCAGGCTGTCGTACGATTCCAGCCTGCTGGACAGAACGTCGTCGAGCGTGAATTTGTCGCCAGCTGCCAGCAGGCTGACCTGCTTCTGTTGAGTGAAGTGTTTTTTGATGTCGAGCCCGCGTGTCAGACGCAGGTCACGCAGCAGCGTCTCCCGCTCGCCCAGCGAGGCGACACGGTAAGCTGTCTGGTGAGGGTCAACGGCGACGACGTGAATCTGCTGCCCGTTGAGATCCTTCAGTGGAACGGAGACTTTCCCATTCTTATCCGCCGTCAGATTAAGCAGCATCGTCGAGCCGTTGCTGAGGAAATCGTAGTTACTGAAGTCGGCTGTCTGCCCACCGCTATCACGTTTCGAGTCAGAACGTCTTCCGTCAGACGACGCGTCTGAACCGGCGGCCCCGAACTCATCGCCGTCTGCTGCGTCCTGATTTCCGGTCGAGGTTGTGCGGACGGCCCACGGGTTGAGCAGCAGGCTCGGCCGCTTCAACGTGTTGCCAGGAAATCGCGTCGCGTATTTTCGGTTGATGATGTAACTGAACTCGTCGCCAATCGCTCGCCCCGCCACGTAGTAAGACTCAACGGCGGGAATCGTCATCAGGTACGGCTCGGGATCGGTGATCGTGCCGAGTGAACTGAACGGCGAAAACGTCGGCAGGTAGCGAGTGGAAATCACGTGGACGCGGCTGAACTTCGTCGCGTTTTTCAGTTGAATCGAAACGGTCTTGTCGTCCCACTTCACCGACGCGATCTGCAGCGGGTCTTCATCGCGAACCTCCAGCATGCGGGTCTGGCCGAGCACGTAGTTGCCGTGCCGCTTGCCCGGGACCACTCGCAGCAGCACGTGCCGGTTGACTCCCTTGAGCCACAGGTCGTACTCACCCGCCGGCAGATTCTGCGTCTCCAGCAGACCGTCTTTACAGACGAAGTGACTGGAATCGATCGGCGAGGAATGTGCCGCTGCGAACTTCCAGAAGTGAGATTTCGGCACGCGACGGCTCCTCGGCCTCACCCATGAACGGCAGCTGAACCGATTGCCCGGCCGCCACATGAACGGTCGAGTGATAACTGTGTCCGTCCGTCGGCAGCGGCCAGGTGTGCGAAACACCCTGCGGCGAACTGGCCGAGACGCTGACGATGTCTGCCAGTTTGCCGAGCTGTACGCGGCCCTGATCGTCAGTCTTCAGCGACGCCTGCACGGCCTGCGAGAAGTCTTTGTGCTGCAGCGTGAGGAACACGGCGCGATCGGCGAGCGACTCGCCAGTCCGCCCGAGTAGCTCGACGACGTACTCGCCCCCCTGGCTGGCCAGGAAGAGGTCTTCCGTTTTTTCCGTCCGGTCAATTCCGTTGACGGAGATGGCCTTGCTGGTCGAGAGCGCGACCTTCTGGTTCTGACTGAGGTTCTGCACGGTCGCCTTCAGCTCAAAGTTGAGCGACTGCAATCGCGAGGGCACCTGGAATTCGTATTCGGACTCAGCAGCCTCGAAGAGCTTGAAGTCGGCAACTTCTTTCGATGCCGCGACGCCGTCGTGATCGGTCGACGTGATGACCAGTCGAACGTCCTCCAGAACCGACAGCGTGACCGGCGTCCCGTTGACCGTCAGCGACGGTCGCACGACGACGCGGGCCTTCTGGCGAGACAGCAGCGCTTCCCGATCGACGTGAATGCCGGCGGAGAGCTGGTAGTTTTCCGCCTCGTGGTGGAAGCGGTCGAGCGAAGCGAACTCGCCCTGCGTCAGAATGATCGGCTGGGACATCGGGTTCGCCGTGAACGGAGTCGCGATCGTGCCGTCCTTGGCCGGCTTGTACTCGTGCCCGGCCAGCCACAGCGTTGCGTCTTTAACCTGTTCGCTGCGATCGTCGAGGACCGAGAAAATGTGTCCGGCCGTGCTTGTTCGAACGAGGTATCGGAGCTTGCCTTTTCGAACCAGAACGCGGCTGCTTTTTCCGTTGCCGATAAAGTCGACGACGTAAACGCCCGGCTTCGTGAGCTGCGGAAATTCGAAATGCCGCATGACGCGACGGAGCGGTGCCTCATCGTACGCCTTTGTCGTTTCGCCGTTGGCCACCAGTCCGTCGAGGCTGATGTCTGTGTCGACTTCCGTCAGATGGTCGCGGTAGTAGTTCGCCGCGTTGACCTCAAAGACACGCACAATCAGCGTTTTCACATTCTTGACGGCGATGTCCAGGCTGACCGGTTCGTCGCGGCCGAAGAGCTTCTGGTTGGTGTGAGCAAAGTCCAGGTCAATGCGATCTTTGAGCGCTTTGAACTCGCTCGGAGACAGCAGGCTCGACCACTGCTCGGCGTCGCCCAGCCCGTTGACGATCTTTGTTTCTGCGAAAACACGTTTGAGCCAGACATCGCTGAGGTACGCCTCGTAACCTTTCCAGGTGGCTTCCTTCTGGAAGAACTCCTGCAGATAGCTGGTGACGAGCTCTTCGTCATTGCCAACCGGCGGAAGAAGAATCTGCGCCGAGTAATCCGCGCCAAGGCTCGCCTGAAACCGCGCGTTTTCAGGCAGAGCGAGGTAATTCGGATTGACGTAGGACGTCTGTCTTGGAAGTTTGACATACGTGTCGAATCGCTCGCGGTTGAGCTTGCCGGAGTCCCGGTCGAAAACCAGCCGTCGATAAAGGATGCTCGCCTTCAGCGAGTTGTGAACGGGGTCCAGCGTGCTGACGTAGTTCCACAACCGGTCGAGGTACGCTTCGTGCTCGTCGTGGTCGTTCTGCCAGTCGACGTGCGGAGCCGGATGCAGCTTCGCCATCCATGCATAGACGAAAGCGGCCTGGTTTTTCAGGTCCGGTTTCAGGGCGAGCAACTGAGTCAACTGTTCGGGCAGCAGCAGACGATGAATGTTGAGCTGTCCAAACTGCGGGCTGTCGTTCGTCTTAAAGTCTTCCGCGATGAGCTCAACAAGTCCCTCGTAGTCCGGTCGTTGCAGCCGCTGCAGCAGGTGCCGCCGCTTCTTTTCGTCGAGCTTTTCTCCCACAACCCAGTCGAGAGCGGCATCGGTGTAGCCTTCGAGGTTCTGGTGGCGCGAATTCTCTCGTGCGATCAGCGTCGCGCGGCTGATCAGTTTCTGGTCGAGCTCATTTGGCAGGTTCGGCTTCTGACCGAGAACCTCGCGCTGGTGATTGAAGTTCAGATTCAGCCGCTCACGGATTCTCGCCAATGCCGCGTCCGGCTTCGTGTCGTACTGCAGCAGCGCCTGCCGGTTGAGGATTTCGTGGACTCTCCCGGTGTAGTTGTGCCGTTTGACCCAGGCGGGCAGCAGCTCATCGACTTTGGCGAACTGCTCGGTGTGCTGATAGTAGAGGCAGTGGTAGTAGTAGTAATCCTCGGTCCCGGGGATGAGCTGCTTGAGTGCCTCTGCCCGGTCGGCGGCGAGGGCAAAGTCCTCGGCATACCGAATCTCCTGAGCGAGCCCCACGCTGGAAACGGTCACGACAGAAAGGCAGGTGACGAGCAAAACGCGAGAAAGTCGCAGCATGTGACAATCCTCAGTCAGAGCAAACCGACGGGCTTGGATACAGAAAAAACAAATTCCGCAGTACAACAGGACGAGTCTACCACTCGCAGGAGGCAGCGGAATACCTTCCCAATACGAATCGGCGTTTCGCGCACGGAGAAGCGCGCCGTCCGAGACTCAGCCGAGATAACTCGTCCGGAGCCGGGTTCCTGGGCAGAATTTTCAGTCCTGCCGAATTCTCCGGAAAATGCCTGATCCGCAGGACGGACGCCCACGTCTGTCGAGATCGTCGCTTGCTCCGACCAGCTTGTCGTTATCAGGGCCCGGACGGGCGTGGGCGTCCGTCCTGCTCATTGCGCGACTCCGCGCAGAGTCCGCAGGGACGCCGCTATGATTTCCTGACTGGCCATCCAAACCCGACTTTTTCACCCGGATGCCGCATAAGCCGCCGTGCCTGCCGTGCCTGCCGTCTGAAAGTCAGCGAGTCGCTCAGCCACGTCCGGCGGGTCGGAAAGTTCGTCGACAAAGCCCGCCAGCACGCGGCGCCGATTCTCAATGAGAATCAGAAAATCGTCGTGCTGCTGCGTGACGTGCTGCTTCAGCACAGAGTGACCGAGTCTCGGCTCTGAAAAAGTTCACGGGCGGCGATCGATCATCGTGAGGACTGGGCCGGGCAGTGACTCGTGTTTTTGCCATAGATCAATGCATAATCGTCGGTTGATTACAGGGCAGCCTGGTTTCTGAAGGAGGGGAAGCGGATGGGACTTTTCAGTGGCATGCTCGGCCTTTCGTCTGAGGCCGACGCGGAAAAAGTGGAAGCTCAGCTCGAAAAGATCCTCGTCGAGAACGAAACCGTCGAGCTGGCGTACCAACTGGTCCGTGACCTGACCGTGCTGACGGATCGCCGAATCATCCTGGTCGACAAGCAGGGCATCACTGGCAAGCGGACCGAGTACGTCTCGATTCCCTACAAGAGCATCGTGAAGTTCTCCGTCGAAACAGCCGGTCACTTCGACATGGACGCCGACATCACGCTGTGGCTGTCGAGCCACACCGAACCGACGAAGATGGAGCTGCGAAAAAGCGGCGACGTCTCGCAGCTGATTCGCATCATCGCCAGCCACACCTGCTGAGTCTGCCCCGGCAGCACAGAAGCCCACCTGCCGTCGCCCGTTGAAAAAGTCTGACCCATGTAGCGGAGCGGCGCAAGCCGCCCGGTTTTGCATGGAGAAACGCGCTCTGACCGGACGGCTTGCGCCGTGCCGTTACCATTCCAACGGGATCCTGACAATCAGTACCTGGCACGAGGCCTGCCGGCAGGTGCTGTGTACATCGTCACGACGTCCTGGCCATAATTGCTGTCCCGCCTCACTCTCCCTCCCACCCAAACTCTGCCATGAAAATCTCCAGTCCTCTCATCTCGCTTTGTCTTCTCGTTCTTTTCGTTGCACCGGCGAGAAGTGACGACGAGCTGACTTTCGAAAAAGACATTCGGCCGATCTTCCGAGCTCACTGCTACGACTGCCACGGAGCCACACCCGACGTCAAAGGGAAGCTCGACCTGCGGCTGGTCCGTTTTCTTCAGTCAGGTGGCGAGAGTGGCGCGGCGATTGTTGCCGGCAAGCCGGACGAAAGTTATTTGCTCGACCGGATCCGCAATGGAGAGATGCCGCCAGGCGAGAACTCAGTTCCCGCCGCTGAGATCGCCCTCATCGAAAAATGGATCGCGGCCGGTGCGAAAACCTCGCGGCCCGAACCGGAGTCCATTCCGCCTGGCCTGGGCATCACTTATGAGGAACGCAGTTTCTGGTCGTTTCAGCCGATCCGCCGACCGGACGTGGCGGAGCTCTCGACGTTTCCCGCCGAGGCGCGAGTGCGGACGCCGATCGACGTCCTGGTGCTTCGAGCTCCCAGTTCCGATCGAACGTTTGCTCCGGACGCTGATCGACGAACGCTCGTCAAGCGGGCGTACTTCGATCTGATCGGCCTCCCGCCGACTCCTGAAGAAATGAAACGCTGGCTGAGCAGCGACAGCGCGGCGTGGTACGGCGAGTTGCTCACCGAGCTGCTCGACTCACCGCACTACGGCGAGCGGTGGGGGCGGCACTGGCTCGACGTTGCCGGATACGCCGATTCGGAAGGCTACACCACGAGCGATTCCGAACGCGCGTGGGCCTGGAAGTACCGCGACTGGGTCATCCGGTCTCTCAACGAGGACAAGCCGTTCGACCGATTTCTTACTGAGCAGCTTGCCGGCGACGAGCTCGCCGGACCGCGCGAAGGCGACCTCAAGCCCGAGCAGATCGAGCTGCTCACCGCGACCGGTTTTTTACGCATGCCGGCCGACGGAACCGACAGCGGAGCGAACGACGCGGCCGGTCGGAATCAGGTGATGATCGACACGCTGAAGATCGTCGGCACGTCGCTGCTGGGGCTCAGCCTGCAGTGTGCTCAGTGCCACGACCATCGGTATGACCCGATTCCGCAGACAGACTACTACGCATTGCGGGCCGTCTTCGAACCGGCTCTCGACTGGAAAGCCTGGAAGCGGCCTCGCGAACGCCAGGTCTCGCTCTACACCGAAGCCGACCGAAAGAAGGCGGCCGAGATTGAGGGCGAGGCTGCAAAGATCGCCGCGGAAAAAGCGACGAAGCAGGCTGAGTTCATGAAGCAGGCTCTCGAAAAAGAATTGTCGAAATACGAAGAACCGCTCCGCACGCAACTCCGCGACGCCTACAACACGCCTGGAGGCAAACGGACTGACGAGCAGAAAGCACTGCTCACAAAAAATCCCAGCGTGAACATCAACCCCGGCGTGCTGTATCAGTATCTGCCCGAGGCCGCCGAAGAGCTGAAAAAGTTCGACAAGCAGATGGCCGATCTGCGAGCGACGAAGCCGGTCGAAGAATTTCTGCGAGTGCTCACCGAGCCGCCGAACCACGCGCCGGAAACAAAACTGTTTCACCGTGGCGATCCGGAACAGCCGAAACAGACAGTCCTGCCCGCGTCGCTGACGGTTGCGTCTCCGGAAGGAGAACGTCTCGAGTTTGCACCGAACGCCGCAGACTTTCCGACGACCGGCCGCCGCCTCGCCTTCGCACGCTGGCTCACCACTGGCCAGCATCCGCTGTTCGCGCGGGTCATCGTGAACCGGGTGTGGATGCACCACTTCGGAAAGGGCCTCGTCGAGACACCGTCCGATTTCGGGAAGCTGGGAACCAGGCCGACCAATCCGGAACTGCTCGACTGGCTCGCCGACGAATTCGTCCACCAGGGCTGGAGCCTGAAGCAACTGCACCGCCTCATCCTGAGCAGCACGGTGTGGCGGCAAAGTGCGGGACGGCCTGCAAACTCGAATCCGGTACCGGACACGCTGCTGCTTCGAAAGCCGCTCGTGCGGCTCGAAGCGGAATTGATTCGCGACCGCATGCTCGCCGCGTCCGGGCAACTGGACCGAACACTCTTCGGCCGTCCGATCAACATCAAAGAAGACGACACCGGGCAGGTCATCGTTGACGGCAGCCAGGCCCGCCGCAGCCTCTATGTGCAGGTTCGGCGCAGTCGGCCGGTCGCCATGATGCAGGCCTTCGACGCACCGGTCATGGAGACCAACTGTGAGTCCCGTCCGAATTCGACCGTCGCAACGCAGTCACTCATGTTGCTCAACGGAGAATTCCTGCTCGACCTGGCCGGCAAGCTGGCCGAGCGAGTTGCGAAAGAACCGGTGACGCTCAGTGAGGAGCAACTGGCCGGACTCGCCGCGGTTCCGCCTTCCGCTCAACCAGAGTGGATCTGCGGCTGGGGTACGTTCGACGCCGAGAAAAATCGAACGGTCGCCTTCACAAAGTTCGCCCACTGGACCGGAAATACCTGGCAGGTCGGCGACAAGATTCCCGACCCGAGTCTTGGCTTCGTGTTTCTCAACGCGACCGGCGGCCACCCGGACATCACCGGCCGCGACACCATCCGGCGCTGGACCGCGCCTCGCGACGGAGTCGTCTCGATCGCCGGCAACCTCAGCCATCCCTCGCCCAACGGCAACGGAGTCGAAGGGCTGCTCGTTTCCAGCCGCTCGGGCAAAGCCGCCGCGTGGGTTGCCGAACACAAAGGGGTCGACACCAACGCCGGCGACATCGAAGTCAAAGCGGGAGACACCCTCGACTTCATCACGAACAGCCGCGGCAACCACACGTCCGATTCGTTTTCCTGGACCGTGGCGATCACGCTGAAGTCGGCGGGCCAGTCGGATCTGGTCACCTCGTCCAAAGACGATTTCCGTGGTCCGGTCGAGTCGTCCGAAACGGTCCCCGGCCAGATTGTCCGTGCCTGGGAACTGGCGCTGTGCCGGCCACCTTCGAATGAGGAACTCGCCCTGGCCGCTGGCTTCGTCGCAAATCAGGTCGAAACGTTTCAAAAAGAAAAAACGACGCTTCCGCCCGGGCGATCGGCAACGCGGCAGGCGATGACGAGCCTGTGTCAGTCGCTGATGAGTTCCAACGAGTTTTTGTATGTGGATTGAGCAATGTTCGAACTTGTTTCCGATCGTAGCGCCGGAGCGCGAGGGCCTTTACCTGTTGTCTATGACGGCTGACGAAGCGGCATCGGGATCCTGCCAGGGGTGTCGGCATGGTTCTTGCCTGACGATGCGACACGCAGTTTTTATGACACAGAGTCGTTAAACGACCGACGCTGATGCCGTGCCGAACACGTTCCCGAAGCGGCACAGCCGCGACCAAACGAAGACTCACACAAAGGCACCAATCTTTCAAATCCGTTCTTTGTGTCTTCGTGGCTTTGTGTGAGACTCAAAGCGCGTACGGCGTGGAGGCCTGACGACTGAAGAATCTTAGCGACGTTCGTAGAGCGCCTTCAGGCGGATGGCACGGTAAAAACTGCAAACAGGCGGTAAGACAATGAACGACCAATCGAAAATCGATCAGCAGAACCGACGGGCGTTTCTGCGTGAGGGCTCGCTGGGAATCGGGACGCTTGCCTGCGCGTGGCTGCTCAATCAGGAGCAGACTCAGGCGACTCCGAAGAACCTGCCGAAAGACAAGCCGACGTTTGATCTGAAACCAAAGCGGTCTCATTTTGAGCCGACGGCGAAGGCGATGATCTCGCTCTTTCAGCACGGCGGACCGGCTCACATGGACCTCACGGATCCAAAGCCGGAGCTCACGAAGTTTGACGGGACGGACTACAAGGGCGACGTCGCTTACAGCTTCGCCAATGCCGCCAGTAAGAAGCTGCTCGGCACGAAATGGAAGTTCCGCAAACATGGTGAGTGTGGCACCGAGTTGTCCGAGCTGCTGCCGAACATTGGCGGGATCGCCGACGACATCTGCCTGGTCCGCAGCATGCACACCGGAGCCAACGGGCACGAAGTTTCCATCCGGTATTTTCATGGCGGGATTCCGGGAGTTCTCGGGCGGCCGCACTACGCCTCGTGGCTGCTGTACGGGCTCGGGTCGGAGACGCAGGATCTGCCGTCTTACATGGTGCTCACCGATCCCGGCGGACATCCGGTCGACGGGGTCAACAACTGGTCGAGCGGCTTTATGCCGCCTCTGTTTCAGGGGACGGTGCTCAGGCCGAAGGAGCCTCGGATTCTGAATCTTGACGCGCCGCCACATCTGCAGGGCAAGCCTCAGGAACAGAACCTCGCCTTCCTCCAGACTCTCAACAAACGTCACGCGAAGAACTTTCCTGGTGAGGCAGATCTGGAAGCCCGCATCGCCAGCTACGAACTCGCCGCGCGGATGCAGACCGCCGCGCGAGAGGCACTCGACATCAGCCAGGAAACTCAGGCCACACAGAAACTTTACGGCATCGACCAGAAGGAAACGCAGGAGTACGGCACGCGGTGCCTGATCGCGCGGCGGCTTGTCGAGCGGGGCGTCCGGTTCGTGCAGATGTTTCTGGCCGGCCAGCCGTGGGACAACCACAGCAACATCGGCACCGCTCTGCCGGGCATCTGCCGCCGGACGGACAAGCCGTCGGCTGCTCTCGTGACAGATCTCAAGCAGCGCGGCATGCTCGATGAGGTCATCGTCCACTGGGGTGGCGAGATCGGTCGTCTCCCCGTCACTCAGGATCAGGGCGATCCGAAGAAACACGGTCGAGACCACAACGGCCAGGGTTTTTCGATCTGGTTCGCCGGCGGCGGCTTCAAGCCCGGCATGGCCTATGGAGCCACTGATGAAGTCGGCCATCGAGCCGTTGAGAACGTCGTCACGCCCAACGACTATCAGGCAACGCTGTTTCATCTGTTCGGCCTGAACTGGCAGGACGTGATCTACCATCACAACAGCCAGCCGCAAATTATTACAGCCGGTCGGCAGGCGCGTGTCGTCGAGGAAATCCTCGCCTGAGGCAGACCGCGGCACACTTTCTCTGCGTGAAACGCGGTTTGCGGGCATCGCCAGCTTTCTCCCAGGCTGGTGGTCAGTCCGCGTGACTGACGAAGAACGATGCCACTGTGGCCGTTGCATTTTCCCGTGTTGCCCGCAGAATGCTGGCGTGCGGTGCCCGTTGACCGGCACCCGGAATGTACCTGCCAGAATCGGAGTCGATCGATGAGACGGACTCTCCTGCTGTTGTCGCTTGTTCCCTTTGCGGCGGGATGCGGCAACGGCGCCTCCCAACCGATTGGCAAGGCCAAAGACAATTCTGCCGTCGATACGCCTGTGGCTCCGGTTGAGGCCGCTTCGCAGCCGCCAGCGGATCCGGGGCCGCTCGTCGGAGCTCCTCCCAGTCAGCCCGCTCAGCAGGCTCCGTTCGGCATGTCGCAGGCGAAGCTTGTTGACTACGCCGAGGCAAGGAAGAATCCAAAGGTCGTCCCGGCAAATACAAAGATCGACGCGAGCGACCCGCTGACGGCCTCCTACCAGTCGTATTTTTCGATTGGCTCCCGCGCTACGATCACCGCGTTCAAGCACAACCTCAACATTCAAAAACAACTCAACGATGACAAGTGGCCGTCATTCGAAGAGTTCTCTCAATTAGCCCAACAGTCGAGAATCGATTTTGCACCGATCTTCCCCTGGCAGATGATCGGCTACGACCAGTCCAACGGCAGCCTGGTTCTGCTTGAGGACAAGGGTGACAAGATCAAGCGATACAAGGCGAAAGGCATTCCGCTCGACGAAGCCGACAAGCCCTTCGACACCGAGTGATTTCCGACGGGAAGAACCATGCAGCTGAGCGTCCGCCTTTTTGCCCGAGCCAGGGATCTGGCCGGGTCAGAGTCTGTGACCGTTGAGCTTCCGGAAGAAGCCAGCATTGCAGATCTGAAATCCGCATTACAGAGTCAGCATGTCGGCCTCGCACCGATCGTGCCTCACCTGCTTGTCGCCGTCGGCACGGACTACGCGGACGACTCCACAAAGCTGGATGCCTCAGCCGACGTCAGCTGCTTCCCGCCCGTAAGCGGCGGGTAAATCGAGACGAAAGCTCCGGCCAGCGTCTCCGCGACTCAACTTAAACCGCTGGCAGTTGCCACGGGTCGCGGCGTTCGTAGTCGAGCCAGGTGTTGGCTTCGTCGTCGCCTTCGAACATCCAGTTTTTCGGATCCCACTTCAGCTTGCGTCCGTGCCAGTAGGCGAGGTTGCCCAGGTGACAGACCGTCGCACTGCGGGCACCGATTTCCACGTCGGCGACCGGTCGAGTTCTCGTGCGGATGCAGTTCAGCCAGTCGCGATGGTGGCCGGGCGAGTTGTAAAGGTGCACCTCGTCCTTGCCGAGCGGTTCTTTGATGGCGTCTTCCGGCGTCGAACTGAGGTGGCCTCGATCGACCCGCAGCGTGCCTTCGGTTCCGGTGAAGACGACTCCGCTGGGGCCACCATGCGTCATCTCGATCCCGTTCGCGTAGATGTACATCACACCGGTGCCGGTTGAGGGATCTTCCGGCGGAATAATCTCCACCGGACCGGACTCGTCCATGCCGAGCGCCCACTGAGCGATGTCGTAGTGGTGAGCCCCGATGTCGGTGTGGCCGCCGCCCGAGTACTCGCGGTACTGCCGCCACTGACCCCACGGTTGAGAGATGCCACCTCGCGCCGAGAGAGCCGAGTTGTACGGTCGCTCGGGAGCCGGCCCAAGCCACAAGTCCCAGTCGAGGCCGGGTTCAAGTTCCTCGCCAGGCAGATCGCAGAATTTGCTTGGCCCGCCGACGCCGACTGTGACAGTTTTGATCCTGCCGATGCGGCCGCTGCGAATGAACTCGGCGGCTTGCCGGAACGGGCCGAAGACGCTGCTTCGCTGCTGGCTGCCGGTCTGCAGAACCCGCTTGTGTTTCCGCACAGCGTCGATGCAGCGTTTTGCCTCACCGATCGTCAGCGTCAGCGGCTTTTCGCAGTAGACATCTTTGCCGGCTTTGCAGGCTTCGATGACGGGGATCGCGTGCCAGTGATCCGGGGCCGCGATCAGGACCGCGTCGATGTCGTCTCGTGTGATGATCTTGCCGAACTCGTTGTACGCGTCGCATCCTTTGTAGTCAGTCTTCGATCCGTATTTGTCTTCGATTCGTTTCTTAGCAATCTCACGTCGGGTCCCGTCGCACTCGGCAATGGCGACAATCTGAACATCGTCAAATCCGAGCAGCGTGCCCATGTGGTAGCCGCTGCACATCTTGCCGGTGCCGATCAGGCCGATCGTAATCCGCTCGCTGGCGGCGGTCTTACCGTCTTTGCCGATGGCCGAGGCGGCGATGATCGTCGGAGCGGCGAACGCGGCGGACGCTTTGAGGAAGTTTCGACGCGTGAGTGAGCGAGGGGTCATGATGTTCTCCGTGGGTGGTTGAGTTCGGGGGGCGCTGACTCTGACGCAAAGGCACAGGTGTCCGCCCGCTGACGATTCGTTGCGTTGGCGAGAGGACGATGTCATCCTCTCCGCCAGAGGAAACTCGTTCAACTGACTCGACATCAAACTCCGTTTTGCAGACAGAGAGACTCGCATGAGACGACTCATCACATTCAGTGCCGTGCTGTTGGGCTTTGCCCTGGCGGCCCGGATTTCGCTCGCCCAGACGCCGCTCAACCAGTTGACCGAATCAGAACGCCGCTCCGGCTGGAAGCTGCTGTTCGACGGTCAAACCGCCGATCACTGGCGCGGGTATAAGAAGGACAAAATCGGCGACGGCTGGGTGATCGAGGACGGAGCCATCGTTCGTAAAAAGGGCGGAGCTGGCGACATTATCACGAAGGAGCAGTTCGACAGTTTCGAAATTCAGCTTGAGTACAACATCTCAAAAGGTGGCAACAGCGGGCTGATGTTTCACGTGACTGAGGAACTCGGAGCACCGTGGCAGACCGGTCCGGAAATTCAGATTCAGGACAACGTCGACGGCCACGACCCGCAGAAATCCGGCTGGCTCTACCAGTTGTACAAGCCGTCGAAGCCGGCATGGGCCAAGCGGTTTGAGGCTCAGGTCGGTTACTCCAGCCCGGAAGTCGACGACGCGACCCGGCCGGCTGGTCAGTGGAATCACATGTACCTGCGAGTCACCGCTCGCGACGGGGAACTCTGCCTCAACGGAGTCAGCTACTACAAATTTCAGAAGGGCAGCGACGACTGGAACAAGCAGGTCGAGAAGTCGAAGTTCAAGCAGTACGAGCAGTTTGGCAAGCCGACGAAGGGACACATCTGCCTGCAGGATCACGGCAATCTGGTCAGCTTCCGCAACATCAAGTACCGCGATCTGCCAGACGGAAAAGCTCCTGAGCCGATCGACGGCGTGCTCGAACTGAAAACCGTCGAGGCGTTTCCGGAACTCACCTACGAGGGTTACGAGCCGATCGACGACAGTGGCAAAACTCAGATGATCCGCCCGATGCAGTTGGAAAGTGTCAACGACGGCACGCAGCGGCTGTTTCTGACGAGTCAGGCCGGGATGATCCACGTGCTCGACGGTCCGGGTGCGAAGAAGGCGAAGATGTTCCTCGACATCCGCGACCGCGTGCACCAGTGGCGGAAAGATGATGAGGAAGGTTTGCTCGGCGTCGCCTTCCATCCGAAGTTCAAAGAGAATGGCCAGGTCTTCGTCTACTACAACCCGGAAGGTAAGCCGCGCGGCATCCACCTTTCGCGTTTTACCCGATCGAAGGACGACCCGAACAAAGCCGATCCGGACAGCGAGGAAGTGATCCTCGAACTCAAGCAGCCATTCTCAAACCACAATGGCGGCCCGATGGGCTTCGGCCACGATGGCTACCTCTACGTCGGCATGGGAGACGGCGGCGGACGGAACGATCCGGAACGGTCGGCGCAGAATCTCAGCAACCTGCTGGGCACCGTCTTCCGGATTGACGTCGACCACAAAGACCCAGGCAAGAACTACGCGATCCCGGCAGACAATCCCTTCGCCGGCAAGAACAACATTCCTGGAGCTCTCCAGGAAATCTACGCGTACGGTTTCCGCAATCCGTGGCGGCTGACCTTCGACCGCAAGACCGGTGCCTGCTGGCTGGCCGACGTCGGGCAGGACATCTGGGAAGAGATCGACATCGTCAAGAAAGGCGGCAACTACGGCTGGAGCGTTCGCGAGGGAACTCACAACTTCAATAACGCTCCGGGAGCCAGCGAAGTGAAAACGGTTCAGCCCGTGTGGGAGTACGACCACCAGATCGGCAAGTCGATCACCGGCGGCTACGTGTACCGAGGCAAAGCGATCCCGGAACTCGACGGCCACTACCTCTACGGCGACTACGTCTCCGGCAAACTGTGGGCATTGAAGTTCGATGAAAAAGCCGGAGCTGTCGAGCGGAACATGTCCATCCCGTGGAACAATCTTCCGATCGTCGCCTTCGGTCAGGACGCCGACGGAGAAATCTACGTGATGACACCCACAGCGACAGGGCGAGGCATCTACAAGATCGTGAAATAGCGACCGAGTTATTCACTCTCAGTAAACAGCCCGGTTGCCATGAGCGACCGGGCTGTTTCTGTTGACGATCACGCGGGCAGGTGGACCTGCAGCAACGATTGTGTTGCGATTTGGCATCCTGCGATTTCGCGTCCGCTGGGTTTTCGCTGCCGAATTTCGCTCTCGGCATCGGACATTTGCAGTTTTCGCGGCAGCAGGAATCGTCTGCGAAAAGTGGTACGCCATCTGCTTCGTTCGGGAGATGAGTTCTCCTGAATCGCCGCCAGGTGATTCCAGGACTTTTCTCGGACCAGCGTTTCACACACGCGCTGCGACGAGGTGCGGCCCGGTCTGCTTCGGCAGGCCGGGTCTTTTTTGTGTCGCGTTCACGTTCCCTGCTTGTCCGCGTGATAGTTCAAATACATTCTGATGTAGCTGCTGTTCCACGCGACGTCGTGCTGAGGATACTTCCTTCGGAATGCCTCGACTTTTTCAGCGGCTTGAGATACCTCAGCCCGGGACCTCGGACTTTCGTCAGACTGATATCGAGCTCTTCGAGCTCCGAAAACCCGGACAGAATTTCCAGGCCGTCGTCGGTGATCAAAGTCCCGGAAAGGTCAAGGCCCCGCAACTGCTTCAGCGAGGCCAGCTGGCCAGGCTCTCCGTCGTTCAGAAACGAATTTCGCAGTCTCAAATCCTGCAGTTCATCGAGCAGGGCAATTTGTGAAAGCGGTTCCCGGTCAAACGGCTCGCTCGTGGTCTGCAGCGACGGTCGAGTAAACACAGCTCCCGCCTGGTCATCGGATCGGGCCACATGGTCCTTCTGATCCAGGACAAGAACGAAGCCTGTTTCGCGAAGAACTTTCTTCGCATGAGACCGCTCGGCCTGCCTCTTCGTCCGCTCGACTCCCCAGACAATCAGCCACACCAGACCCGCGAACACGAGCAGCAGGACAAGGCCTTCGAGCAGCGTGAATGAAGATCGCCTGGGAGTCGTCGTCTCAGTATTCATAGGGACGCTCGAATTCACATGAGTTGCGCGGGGCGAGGCTCCTGCCGAGCCGCACATGCAAACGGCTCAGCGGGAGCTTCACCCTCCCTCAAACCCTGATGACAGCCGTCAATCCGTTGGCAGGCCACACACCTTCAAAAGTGTTTCCTGCACGGTGAAGTCGTGCTCGTAGCTGAACTCGGGATCTTTCTCGCTGCGGATGATGGCGGCCAGGTCGGCGGCGTCTCCGACGTAGCGCGAGTACGGTTCAAACTCGATGTCCTGATAGCCCTTTTTGTACTTGCCGCGATCCATTGAGAATGCGACGCGGACGCTCGGTCGGTCGAGCGGCTGGATGTGGATCGTGCCTTCCGTGCCGCACAGCGCGAAATGTCGACGGGCGAAACCCTCGACTTCCATCGCGCTGGTTTTGACAGTGGCTAGGGCGCGCGGATAGACGAGCGTTGCCAGTTGGTTGTCCTGCAGTTTGTCGTCGAGCTTTGAGGCGTGCTGATTGAAGCCGTGAATCTCCGTCGGTTTGCCGAGGACACCGATGGTCAGATCGAGAATGTGGCACGCCAGCTCGAAGAACATGCCGCCTTGGAACTTTGCCAGCTCCTGCCGGGTTCCCGCGCCGACCACTTTGCTCATGACCGTGTGAATCTCGAATACCTCACCCAGCCAGCCCTTTTTCAGGAAGTCGCGCATCAGCGCGACGGCCGGACTGAAGCGGTACATGTAGCCCATTTGAACGGCCAGGTGTTTCTTTGCGGCCTCATCCAGAATCCGCCGGAACTGAGGCAGCGATTCGCCAGCCGGTTTGTCGAGGTGGATGTGCTTGCCCGCTGCCACACACGCTTCGGCCGTGTCGAGCAGATCCTTGACGTGCGTCTCAACGCCGACCACCTGCAGGCCTTTCGCGTTGAGCAGCTCTTCCTGCGTCATCCACGTGACGTCTTTGTAGAGATCGGACGCGGCCGCCCGTTTGCGAAGCTCCGGATCCGGCTCGACAACTCCGACCACTTCGAAGTCATCCGAGGAGCGGTAAACGCCAAACTTGTTGGCGTGAGCGTGACCGACGCCGATCTGTCCGTAACGAATGCGAGCCATGACTCCTCCGACACCAGGATTCTCGGAAATCTTCAAGTCGTAAGCTGAAGTTGCGGTTCCGAACGGAAGCACGGAAGCGACGCAGAGCCATCGTAACTCGAAGCGCGAGCGAGGGCGAATCCTGGTGGAGAATCAAACAGTTCCCGTTACGCGTGCCACTCACCGGTGAAGATCTCTGCGGCCGGCCCGGTCATGTAGACCTCGCCGGTCTCGGCCCATTCGATTTCCAGGTCGCCGCCGGTCAGATGGACGGTGACATTGCGATCGTTCTTTCCGGCCAGAACTCCTGCGACGACGGCACCGCACGCTCCGGTGCCGCACGCGAGCGTCTCGCCCGAACCGCGTTCCCAGACGCGCATGATGACTTCGCTCGGCGAGAGAACCTGAATGAACTCGGCGTTGATCTTTCGTGGAAACGCCTCGTGGACTTCGATCCGAGGGCCGATGTTCAGCACCCAGTCATCGTTGACTTCGTCGACGAAGGTCACGCAGTGCGGATTGCCCATCGAGACGCAGGTGACTTCGAGGTCTCGACCACCGACGCTCAGCTTTGCGTTCACGGGCGGATCGCCGGGCAGCGTTGTTGGGATGTCGGAACTCTTGAGAATCGGCTCCGCCATGTTGACCCGGACGCGATCGACTTTTCTGTCCAACACCGAGCACTGCAGAGTCAGCACGCCTCGCCCGGTCTCGATCGCCAGTTCTTCCTTTTTCGCGATGCCGTGATCATAGACGTACTTCGCAACGCAGCGGACAGCGTTGCCACACATCTCGGCTTCGGACCCGTCCGCGTTGAACATCCGCATGCGGGCGTCGGCTCGTTCGGAAGGCTGAATGAGCACCAGGCCGTCGCCGCCCGCTCCGAAATGACGATCGCTCATCGCCTGAGCCAGCGAAGGAATGTCGCCAAGATCGACCGCCTCAAAACAGTTGACATAGAGGTAGTCGTTGCCGGCTCCGTGCATCTTGGTGAATTTCATCGGTTGCTTTCTGACCGTTTAAGGCGAGCCACAGTGGGCGGTTTGCTTCCGGACACGCTTTTTCCGAAACAAGTTCAAGCCACGCGGGGGAGATTCTACCGCCTCCCAAACTCCCGGCAAGATGAGCGAATTCTGCACGTCGCGATCTGATCTTGCCCCGATTCTGCAACCACTCGAAGATTCGCCGCTCAATTCGACCGCCGGGTAACCGGCATTAATTCAAGTGTTTCCGGCAGCGGATGCCGGAGAGGAGCCAGGCACGGATGCGGCAGCTTCTGATCGTAGGCGGAGTTCAAAAAGACAACCTGCAAAGCCCCGACGAGTGGCACATCCACCGGGCGGGCATCGTGCTGCGCCTCGATGTTGAATCTCGAACGGCGGAAACGATTCTTGAGTATCAGTCGCCGCCCGAGTTCTGTCCCGACGACGATCCCAGCTTTCTGCTGAAAGCTTCGGCGTTTCACGACGAGCAGTTTTACACATGCACCTCGACGGAAATCCTTGTTTACGATTTCCCGTCGATGCGGCTTGACCGCCGAATCTCTCACCCGTGTTTTAACGACATCCACCATGTCAACGTCGGACCCGACGGGCGAATGTATGTTGCCAACACGGGGCTCGACATGACCGTCGAGCTGTCTTCAGAGGGCGGAATTCTCCGACAGTGGAGCGTTCTTGAGGGCCAGAACGTCTGGCACCGATTTTCGCCGGACGTTGACTACCGGAAAGTCCTCACGACGAAACCGCACGCCGCTCACCCCAACTTCACGTTTCTGCTTGGTGAAGAAGTCTGGTCGACTCGCGCCGAGCAGCACGACGCGATCTGCGTCACAGACCCGCTGAAGAAAATTCACCTCACGGACGAGTGCCCGGTTCACGACGGAATTGTGACGGACGAATCGATCGTCTTCACGCGGGTCGACGCGCACGCCGTCTTCGTCGACCGAAAGACGTTGAAGGTTCGAGAGACTTACAACCTGGCGTCGATGATGCCGGGAGTCCGCAAGCCGGGCTGGTGCCGTGGCCTCACGGTCATCGACGAAGACCGCATCCTGGTGGGCTTCAGCCGAATGCGGCCGACAAAGTGGAAAGGCAACGTCAACTGGGTTCAAAGCCAGTGGAACAATCTCAAATGGCTGCACCGCATGCCCGCGAGAATCTGTCTGTTCAATCTGAAAGAGCAACGCGCCGAGTGGGACATTCCGCTGCAGGATTTTGGCATGACGACGGTGTTTTCGATTCATCCGGAAGAAGAGGCGAATGTTGCAAGAGTCGCCGCGTGATTTCGGCGGAGCGGACTGGATGTCGCCTGCCGCGGCAAAGTGAGAATTGCATTCCCTTCTCTTTTCAGAATTCCTTCGCGTTCTCATTTATGCCCGTTTCCCACCCGCCCGCCGCCAACTCCGCCTCGCTGAAGCGCAGCTTCGTGTGGATGTTCGCGGGAAACCTCATTTTCACAGCGACTCAGTGGGGCATGCTCGCGGTCCTGACGAAGCTGACCTCCGACGCCGTGTCCGGTCAGTACGGCATGGGTCTTTCGCTGAGTACTCCGGTCTTCATGTTCGCCGGTCTTGACCTGCGGCTGCTTCTCGTGACTGACAGCGAGCAGCGATACCGCTTCTCGGATTGCCTCACGCTGAGGCTGCTGTGCGGAGGGCTCGCTCTGGTCGCCGTCCTCGCAACCGGACTGGCGTGGGGCTACGACGGTGCGACTCTGGCCGTGATCATGGCCGTCGCGTTCGGCAAACTTGTCGAGCTCATTTCCGACACGTATTACGGCTTCATTCAGACGCACCGCCGCCTTGATGCGGTTTCAGTGTCGATGGTTTTACACGGCGTCATATCGAGCGCTGGCTTCATCGGCTGCCTGTATTTCACGGGGAGCGTGTTTGCCGCGAGCGTCGCGTACTCGCTGGGGCGAGTGGCGGCGCTGCTGCTTTACGACCTGCCGCTCACGGCGAGGCTTCGTAGCGCCGCAGCAACAAACGATGCCGACGACGATTCCGCGTCATTCGCCCGGCTGTATTCGCTGGCAAAGGCCGGAGCCCCGCTGTCGGTTAAGACGCTTCTTGTGTCGTTGAACACGCACGTGGCCCGTTACTTTGTTGCGGCGAAATTTGGACTGGCCGGACTGGGCGTTTTCTTTCCGATTGCTCAGCTTGGCTTCGCCGGTTTGATTTTTTCGCGAGCTCTCAATCAGGCGGTTGCCGGGCGTGTCGGCGAGCTGGCTCAGTCCCGGCGGATGGTCGAATTTCGCAGGCTGCTGCTGAGACTGCTCGGCGTCTACGCAGTGCTTGGAGCTGGCTGCGTTGGCATCGCCGCACTCGCCGGGCCGAGCCTGCTGACGATCGCTTTCGACGAGGGGTACGCGCAACACTCGCTGATCCTGACGCTGGTCATGGTGGCGATGGCCGTGCAGTTCATGACGGGAATTCTGGACCTGGCCATGATCGCGCTGCGACGAACAATGCTGCCGGCCTGGCTGAGCGCCGGTTCGCTGGGAATCCTCACACTGGCGTGCTGGCAATGGGTCCCCGAGTTCGGATTTGCCGGGGCCGCATCCGCGATGATCGTCAGCCGCCTGCCCAGGCCATTCATCCTCGCCTGGTTCGTCTTCCGGGCGGACGGGCCGGTGTGCGAAATTTCGAAGTCTCATTCCGTGCCGCAGGTCGATTCGCCGCAGCAGATCCCGGCACGTGAAGCTGCCTGACGGCACAAAGAATTCCACCCTGTCCGCAGGTTCGTCCCCACCCGTAGGACGGACGCCCACGTCCGTCACGTCACTCAACCTGTTCCTGGCGGACGTAGGCGTCCGCCCTGCGGCGAGTCTCAGTCGATGCTCACCCGCCCTGTGAACGCTTCGTAAATCTGCTCGTCACCCAGCTTCGCCAACGCAAACGCGCAGGCGGCTTCGCCAACTTCGGGAGAAAATATTTCGGTCAGTTGATGAACTGTCGCGCCGCTGAGTTTCGGATGACTCTCGACGAGACGCCTCGCAAGGAAACTTCCGGATCCGGAAACCAGAACGGACTCAACGGGCCTATCGTTTCCGGCGAGAACTCGATTGAGCCCTCCCGCAAGACGCTGCTGCTGGACGTCCGCGAGGAAACTGGCGATGCCGCGGGCTTCGTCAAGCGACACTTCCGCACGATCGCCGCAGATCGCTCGCGCCAGGCGGTCATGAGCAAACTCAACGGTTGCCGCGCGACCGTTTGCCGTTTCGCAGTCGGATGCGTTTTCTGCGATGTCGCCGGTCAGGAGGTAAACATCGAGCATCGTCGCAAACAATTCGGCGGCAAGCTGCACATAACCCTCGCCAAGCGGAACAGAGTGCGCGACCGCGCACACGGGCGTTCGCCGGACTCCCGAATAAACCAGTTCGCCGGACTGCAGCCGCTCCAGATCGGTCCGTCCCGTCGGCATCGGCAGACCATTTTCGATCGGGATGATGTCGCACGTTGTCGTGCCGATGTCGATCAGGAGGGAGCGTCCCCTGGGAGCCATTCGCCCGACGAAAGTCGCCAGCGCGTGCCAGTTGGCAGCGGCTGTAAGAAGTGGAAATTCGCGAGCGAACTCCGGCGAAACGAACTCACCACCGGTCTGCCACACAGAGACGGGAATGTCGCCGGCAAGCGATTCGACGCTCGCCAGAATTCGGTCGACGCCCTCGGCCTTTGTCGCGAAACAGTCGGCGAGTTCCGCAGTCATCGTGACTGCCAGAGCTCGGCACGGCAGCCAGTCTCCGATGAGTTCCTGCAGTTCGTTGCCAAGCTTGTCCGGCGACTGCCAGATGGCAAACGGCCTGGACCGGCACGAACCGTCGCTGTGAGCGGCCTTCAGATTCGCACCGCCAATGTCTAGGCCCACGACGTGATTCATGGGGCGGCTCAATCAGAAAGGGACGTCTTCATCGTCGCTGGCTGCCTGGGCAAACGCGTCGTTGGCTGCTGAGACGTCAACGCCTCCGCTGGCACCACCGCCCTCGCCAAGAACACGAAAGCTGGTGCCTTCGGCGCTGAGGAAAAATTTGACTTCGCTGCTCGGGTCGCGCTGCCATTTACGACCGGTGAGGCGATAGGCGATCTCGACTTCGTCGCCAGCCTTCAGCCCGTCGACCGTGTCGCAGGCGTCCTGAATAAAATCGACCGGGATGTAGCTGGTGAAGCGGCCGTTGTCCTGCTCCAGCACGACAAGGCGTTTCCGGAATCCCTTTTGTCCGAAGGATTTTGTTTCTTCAACAAGATGGACGACGCCGGTGACGGTGGGGTTGCTCATGAGTCTGCCTTCTGAACAGTCTGCCTTCTGAACAGTCTGCCTTCTGAACCTTGAATCCGTGAATCCAGGCCGGATCGTAACGGACTGTCCGCAGAGGTCGAGCCAAGCAGGTCCGCATCAATGTTTGAAAATGAATTCCGGCGTGTTGAGCATCGCCCACAGCAGGTCCTGCGATGCCTGCCGCAGTTTGTCCGGGCTCTTGTTGAGGTAGCTGACCGCCGCGGATTTTTCCTGCTCCGTCGGAAACCGTGAGTAGGTTTCCAGGTAAAGCTCCTCGACGATCTCCTCAGGAGATTTCTTGTCAGCCACCAGTTTTGCGGCCAGCCCGGCGTCGCTGGTGACTTTTGTGTAGAGGCTTTGCGAGTTCATCAGGTGCAGCGCCTGCACGATCGTGGTGTCGGGCGTTCGCTCGCACGGCGGATTCTGGTTCGGATCCGGACGGCCGAAAGCGTCCAGGAAGAGCGAGTCGATGCGGTGCGACCACAGCTGGCGTGCCTGAGAATCGGGTGGCATCGCCGCGAAGTTCTCCGGAACTCCCGTGATCTGCGAGACAGAATCGAGCATCACTTCCGCCCGAAGCCGCTCCCGGTAGTAGCGCGAATAATTTCGCGTGTCCGCGACATTCCGGTCGCTCGGCATCGAGCTCAGGCCGTAAACGTACGAGCTGGCGATCCGCCGGATGAGGTGCTTCATGTCGTACTTGTGGTCGCGCAGGTCGAGTGCCAGCGTCTCAAGCAGTTCCCGGTTCGAGGCCGGGTTGGACAGTCGCAGATCGTCAACGGGCTCGACCAGACCGCGGCTCATCATGTCCATCCAGATGCGGTTGGCGATGACCTGTCGGAAAAACGGATTCTCATCCGACGTGATCCAGGTGGCGAGAACTTCTCTCGGGTCCTTCTCGTCCTCCGCGACGGCGGCCTCACCGAACAGCGGTTTCGGTTTGACTTCTTCACCGGTGAGCGGGTGCGTCACCGCCACGTGCCGACCCGCATAAATAAATTCTTCGGACCCGGAAATTGGAGCCGAGATCCCCGTCCCCTTGCGGGCCACTTTCGAGAAGTACGCAGCAAGCCCGTAAAAATCGTCCTGTCCCCACACTTCGTTCGGATGGTGGTGGCACTTGGCACACTCCAGCCGGATGCCCAGGAACAGCTGGCTGACCATCATCGTCAACTCGTCCGGCGAACGACGGTCGCGGAACATCGTGACCGCTCCGTTGCGGAACGTGCCGCCCTTCGCCGTCAGCAGTTCCCGCACAAACTGGTCGTACGGTTTGTTCTGACGGAACGAAGTGCGGATCCAGTTGTCGTAATTCAGCACGGCCTTGATGCCGGCGTGGTAGGGGTTCGGGCGAAGCAGGTCAGCCCACTTGTTGGCCCAGTGGTCCGCGAACTCGGGCGAGTCCAGCAGTCGGTCGATCAACTTTGCGCGACGGTCGTCAGACGTGTCCGCGAGGTAGCTTCGCGATTCTTCGCCGGTCGGCGTGCGGCCGATGATGTCGATGAAGGTTCGCCGCAGGAATTTGTGTTCGGGAGCCGGCTCGGAGGGAGTGAGGCCGAGCCGTTCCAGCTTCTTCCAGACCAGCCCGTCGATGTAATTGTTCTGCGGAAGCGTTTTGTAGAATTCCGGATCGACTGACCCCGGCAGCGGCACGGAGATCGTCGTGACCGCGATCTCGTCCATGTAGCGCGTCATGATCGCAGCCTCGCCGGTGATCGTTGAGGTCGTGACCAGGCCGTTCTTGTCGACGGCGGCGATGGCCGACTCGTTCGACTGATAGCCGGCCATCCGAGTGACGTCTCGCGTTGAGCCATCCGAATAAGACGCCGTCACGATGAGCTGCTGCTTCGAATTCAGATCGATGATGCGTTCGCCAGGCGTGATCTCCACTTTCTGAAGTGTCGGTGCTCCTTCAACAGCGCGTGGCAGGCCGGCTTCAATCCAGCGACGCAGGATGCGGTACCCCGCTCCGCCCGGTTCCAGTCGCATCCCGCCTCCGTGAGGGACCGCGCCGATCGGTTTGAGCAGCAGCAGGCTTTGTTCGGGTGAGGGCAGAAACACCCGTCGGCCGCGACCTTCTTTGGCGAGCGCGTTGAAATCGAAGTTCGCGTCAAAGCCCAGCAGCGAAAGCTGAAACCCGTTCTGACCCCTCGCCTTGCCGTGGCACGCACCGGCATTGCAGCTTCCGGCGGTCAGAACCGGCATCACGTCGTTCTGAAAATCGACCGGAACGAACTGCGCGGAGCCTTTGACCTCAATCGATACGTCGGCTGACAGACTGCCGTGTTCAACGCGAATCGAAGCGGTGCCATCAGCGACAGGCGTCACGATCCCTGCCGAATTGACGGCGGCGATTTGCGGGTTCATCGACGTGAACTTCGCATCGCGCGTCAGGTCGAGGTCCCGGCCCTCCTTTTTCGAACCGACGATGATCTGCTGCTCGGCGTCGCGGCCGGTCAGCGTGACTGTGGCCGGTGCGACAGACAGGGTCTCCCCTTTGGAAGACGATGTGAGGCCGAGGAAAAAAGCAGCAAAGATTAGATTACGAAGCATCGTCGTTTTCACCGGATGAACCGTGCGGGCAGGACAAATCGGGAATCCCGATGGGGCTGCTCAGTGTAACCAGGTCGGCGGGTAATCTCTCAACCGGAAACAGGTCTGGATGACAAGGGGGCCGACTGGGGATCGCCACGACTCGGTGTTTACGAAAAAAGCCCCACTCCGAAATCGAAGCGGGGCTGTTCAATGAGACTCAGGCAGGGACGGGGATCACAGGCCTTTGTCGATCATCAGTTTCAGCAGGTTGCCGACCCGGTTCGAGTAGCCCCACTCGTTGTCGTACCAGCTGATCAGTTTGAAGAATCGCGAGTTCAGTTCCATGCCCGCTCCCACGTCGAAGATGGACGAGGCGGCACAATGGATGAAGTCGCTCGAAACGACTTCGTCGCTCGTCACTTCGAGGATGCCGTCGAGGTAGGTCTCGCTGGCCTTCTGCATCGCGGCGGTGATTTCGGCGTAGCTGGTTTCTTTGACCGTCTTCACGGTGAGGTCCACAACCGAAACGGTCGGAGTTGGAACTCGGAACGCCATGCCGGATAGTTTGCCGGCGACTTCCGGGCAGACCAGAGCAACTGCTTTCGCAGCACCCGTCGAGGCGGGAATGATGTTGAGAGCCGCGCTTCGACCGTCTCGCGGAGCCTTGCGGCTCGGGCCGTCGACCGTCTTCTGTGTCGCCGTGTAGGCGTGAACGGTCGTCATCAGGCCTTCTTCGATTCCGAAGCCTTCCTTCAGCAGAACATGCACAACCGGAGCCAGGCAGTTCGTTGTACAGGACGCGTTGGAGACGATGTTGTGCTTGGCCGGGTCGTACTCGTCATCGTTGACGCCAAGGACGACGGTCTTGACGTCGCCCGAGCCCGGAGCAGAAATGATGACCTTCTTCGCTCCTGCGGTCAGATGTCCGCCAGCGGTCACATCGGAAGTGAAGAGGCCGGTCGATTCAATGACCACGTCGACTCCGAGTTCTTTCCACGGCAGACCATCGGGCGTTCGGGCGGAGACAACTTTGATGACATCGCCGTTGACGATGAGCTGGTCTGGAGATTCTGATCCGGCGCTCGTTCCGTGGCTGACTTCGCCCTGGAAGCGGCCCTGGATCGAGTCGTACTTCAGGAGGTAGGCCAGGTTGTCGGCCGGCACGATGTCGCCGACGGCGACGATTTTGATGGCGGTTCCAACGAGCCCCTGCTCGTGCAGAGCCCGGAACACCAGGCGGCCGATTCGTCCGAAACCATTGATTGCTACGTTGACTGTCATGTCTTTTCTTTCTTCTTCCAGAGTTTTCTTCAACAGTGAGATGATCGAAAAGTGGCTCGGCCTCGGGGAGGCTGCGCGTCACGGAATCTCTTCGTGGTGACGCGGTTTCCGGACCGTCCTGAGTCTCAGACGAGAGCGGTCCCAAACTCAGTCGCGGAACAGCGACCCTGCTGTAAAGTCTGATTAGAGAACGACTTGCGTTCCGCGACGATTCGTGCCGGCGAGCCAGATCTGTCGATATTTCACCGATTCGACGTCGAATTACAGCCCGGAATCCTAACGCGAATCGAGCGAGAATCAACGCAGCCGGAATCCGGGCGGCAATCCCGGTGATTCTGTAAACTGCCGTCGCCACGACTTTCCAGGGTATCCCGATGCGTGAGCGAGGGCGAAGGTCGAGCGGTGTCGCGATCCCGAAGTGCGCTCTCCCTCGTTGACGCTTCGGGTGACTTTCAGGATGCCATCTCGATTCCTCAACCGAATTCACAGCCATGGCCTACGACGAAAAACAAGCGCAGATTCTTCGAGACTCCCTGGCCGACCTCGATGGGATCACCGAGAAAAAAATGTTCGGCGGGCTCTGCTTCCTGCTCAACGGCAACATGCTGTGCGGAGTCGACAAAGACGGCGGCATGGCTCGCGTCGGCAAGGAACACGGGGCGGCGGCGCTGGAGTTGCCGGGTGTCGATCCACTCTCGTTCACGGGCCGAAAAATGGGCGGCATGGTGGACGTGTCGGAAGGGGCTCTCAAAGATAATTCCGTGCGGAAAGTTGTGCTGTCACTCGCGCGGGAGTTTGTCGGCGCGATGCCGGCAAAGTAGGTCAGCCTCCGCCTGACGAAATCCCGTTCTAATCTTTCGGCCGAAAATTACTCCTTATTCTTCTTATTCTTCAAACTTCGTCAGGCGGAGCCTGACCTACTGCTGCTGAGAAGGGCTCAACTGTGAAACGACACCTGATTGCTTCGCTGCTCTTCCTGATTGCACTCGGCTCTCGCATGAGTGCCGCTGACAAGCCCAACGTCGTTTTCTTTTTCATCGACGACCTGGGGTGGACCGATCTCGGCTTCATGGGCAGCGAGTATTACGAGACTCCGAACATCGACCGACTGGCCAGCGAGGGCATGGTCTTTACCGATGCCTACGCGAATGCTCCCAACTGTGCTCCGAGCCGCGCTTGTCTGATGTCCGGTCAGTACGGACCGCGGCACGGCATCTTCACGGTCGGCGATCCAAAACGCGGCAACGACTCGTTCCGCAAGCTGGAGCCCGTCCCCAATAAGACCGTTCTTGACGATCGATTCATCACGATTGCCGAGTCGCTCAAGACGAACGGTTACGTCAGCGCGTCGATGGGCAAGTGGCATCTGGGATCTGATCCGCGGAGCCAGGGCTTCGACGTGAACATCGCCGGCAAAGAGTGGGGCAGCCCGAGCGGCGGCGGTTACCACTCGCCCTACAAATTCCCGAATCTCGTTCAAAATGAGAAAGGCGAGTACCTGACCGATCGCCTGACTCAGGAAGCTGAAAAATTCATCGAGGCGAACAAGGACGAGTCGTTTTTCCTCTACCTGACGCACTACGCCGTCCACACACCGATCCAGGCGAAGGACGATCTGACGGCGAAGTACGAGAAGAAGCCGGCCAGCGTGCATCACAAAAACGCGAAGTACGCAGCGATGGTCGAGAGTGTCGACGACAGTGTCGGGGCAGTTCTGAAGAAACTCGATAAGCTGAAACTCACTGAGAATACGGTCGTGTTTTTCTTCTCGGACAACGGTGGCTTTGGCGGAGCGACTTCGAATCATCCTTTACGCGGCTCAAAGGGAATGCTCTACGAGGGCGGCATCCGCGAGCCGATGATCGTCAAGTGGCCGGGCGTCACGAAGCCTGGCAGCCGATGCGACGAGCCGGTCATCGGTGTCGACTATTACCCGACGTTTCTCGAAATCACCGGCACGAAACCGCCAGGCAAGTACACGCTCGACGGTGTCAGCTTCGCACCGCTGCTGCGTGACTCGACGGCGTCGCTGGATCGCGAGGCGATCTTCTGGCATTTTCCGTGTTTCCTGGACGGGAGTGGCGATCCGCACGGCGGGCCGTTCCGAACGACTCCGGCGGGTGCGATCCGCAAGGGCGACTGGAAGCTCATCGAGTGGTTCGAGACCGGTCGCCTGGAGCTCTACAACCTCAAGCAGGACATCGGGGAATCGAAGAATCTTGCGGAGTCTCACCCCGACAAACTGGCCGAACTGCACGCAGACATGAAGGCCTGGCGAAAGTCCGTGGACGCTCCGATTCCGACGACGCCGAACCCGAAGTACGACCCGCAGGCCAAGGTCGGCGGCGGGAAGGGTCGGAAGAAGAAGTCGCAGAAGTAGGTAGCACGCGGCTCGGCAGGAGCCTCGCCCTCCCGATCAGCGACACCGACTTTCGAATTCAGACTCAGCTGCCGGGTGCGAAACTCGACTCGCTTTCGTAGTACCGCACGAGGGCCTGGTTATCGAGGCGGTTGATGTCCACCTCAACCGGCTGCATGTCGAGTGGCAAATGGAAGAGTGACCTCAGGATGTCGTCGGTCAGGTAGCCGACGTTGCCTCGAACTGTGGTCGGCAATGTGTCAGGTGGCTCGACGGGGGCGAGGCTTGCCAGCGAGAAACCCCAGTCGCCAAACGAGGGGACCGATGCGTGGTAGGGGTGAACGTGAAAGCCGGCCGCCTCAAGAGTGCGGACGATACACCAGTAAGAGCGGCGGGCGACGACGGGTGAGGTCGTCTGGATTGAAACGACCGAATCAGCGGTCAGTCGCGATTTCAGCAACGCATAAAAACGAGTCGTGTACAGCTTGCCCAGCGAATACGAATTCGGATCGGGAAAATCGATCACGACAACGTCGAACGACGTTTTCTGAGACTCCAGCCAGATCATCGCGTCGGAATTGACGATGGAAACTCGCGGGTCGGCGAGCGCGTTGCGGTTCAGTTTTGTGAGCGGTTCAAACTCGCTGCCGAGCCGTGTCATTTCCGGGTCGATGTCGACCAGCGTGACCTGCTCGACTTCGGGGTACTTCAGGACTTCCCGGACGGCCAGTCCGTCTCCGCCACCAAGCACGAGGACTCGCCGCCGACTTTTTGCGACGGCCATGACCGGATGGACGAGCGCTTCGTGGTAGCGGTACTCGTCGATCGAGTTGAACTGCAGGTTGCTGTTGAGGTGCAGCTGAAAGCCGCGCGAGTGGCTTGTCACGACGATTCGCTGGTACGGCGTCGTCTTTGCGTAGACGACGGGGCTGGTGTAGATGCTGTTTTCAGCGAGGCTTGTCAGCGAGTCCGCTTTGATGAACCCCACGATGAGGAGGCCAAGGACCAGAAACGCTCGCCCGCGAAGTGCTCCCAGGTTGCCGGGCAGAATCGGCCGCAGAAGCGTCGTTCCCCACAGCCCAACCAGTGCGTTGAGCATGCCGAAAACCAGCGACGTTCGGACCAGACCGAGGTTCGGCACGAGGAACAGCGGGAACATCAGCGACGCGAGGAGTGCACCGATGTAGTCAAACGTGAGGACTCGCGCGATGAGGTCTTCAAACTTCAGGTGGTCTTTCAGAATCCGCATCAGCAGCGGCAGTTCCAGCCCGACGAGCGTACCGATGGCAAAGACGAGTCCGAACAGAATCGGCTGAAACCAGCTCAGTCTTGCGAAACAGAAAAAAAGCAGCGGCGCGCTGACGCCGCCAAGCAGAGCGACTCCTAATTCAACCTCGATGAAGCATCGCGCGAGGTTCTGCTTGATGAAGCTCGAAAGCCACGCACCGACGCCGAGGGCTGACAGATAGACGCCGATGATCAGCGAAAACTGCGTGACCGAATCGCCCAGGACGTAGCTGGCGAGCGTGCCGGCGAGGAGTTCGTAGACCAGACCGCAGGTCGCGATAATGAGCACGTTCAGGTAGAGCAGCGACAGCGGCGCGTCGGTCATCTGCGGGGCTGAGGCAGGCTCGTCCGAGTGTGCGCGAGCTGCGGCTTCGGCAAAGCTCTCTTCATCGCTCGCGGATTCGCCAGTTTGCGGCTCGACGCGCATGGCCTCGCGAAAGGTCGACTCGCTCGCGCCGGATGCCTCTTCGCCAGACGAATCTCCGGCGAACGCGTCGCCGCCCTGCGGGGCTTCCGGATCAACCATGAATCGCAGCGGCAATGATGATGGAAATGCCGATCACGATGGAGCCGACCATGATGCCCAGGGCGGTGTTCTGGTCTTCCCCAATTTCCTTCCAGAACGGCAGCGGCATCAGCTTGCTCATCAGGAAAATGGCGATCGTCAGAACGACCAGGCCGACGGCCGAGTAGACGACGGCGGCGACGATCGGGTTGCTGATTGCGATGCCCTCGCCATCGGCTGCCAGAAGTGCGGTGAATGCGAGCACGCTTTGGGTCGCGAGTCCTGTCATCTTTGAGTCTCCTTCAGTTCCCGATTGCGAGTGGTGATTCTGTTTTTATTTTCTGTTGCTGTTGCGGTGTCTTGTTGTGAGGCCAGCCTGTGGGGACGCTTCGTTTGGCTCACTCATCCTGCTACTTGCCCCAGCCGCCACCGCCGCCGGATGAGAAGAAGAAAAAGCCGCGACCGCCGCCGCTGCCGCCGCTGCCGCTGCCACTTCCTCCGCTGGAAGTACCCATGTCGGGTGTCTTCAAGTCCATCGCGTAGGCAACGCCCAGGCCGACGCACAGAAAGATGCCGACACCCATGTAGATTTTTGCAAGCATGTTGAAAGTCTCCGTCAGTCCGCTTCGTGTTCAGAGAGCGTTTTTCAATCATCAGTGGCGTACGGGGAAAAGTCGCTGTCTGACCAGCGATTCACGTCGAAGGTGTAATTCACAACGGCCGCTCCGATCGGGATGACCGAGGCCAGTACCATCGCCCAGACCAGCATCCACCCGTCCGGTTTGTCCTTGATCATCGTCGCCGCACCGTAGACCAGGAACAGCGCGACCAGCACGGCCAGCCAGTAGCCGTACACCGTTTTCTCACAGGGAAACGGCTGGTTGGGAGCGACTTTGAAACTGCGTGGCAGTTCCGAAACTTTGAAGGCTTCTTCGATGACGGCGTGCGGGACGTACGTGCCGAGCGAAATATTGACCTCGCCCAGATTCATTTTCGCCCGTCCACCATCCTCACTTTGAGCGAGGTCCATCGACCTTTCGATCGAGAGCGAATATGGCGGAGCGATCAGATCGCGGATGGCGACTTCCTCGCCGGCTTCGACTTTCCAGTAGAACTCGCCGAGCACCGTTTCGGTCCGCGCGATCGCATGCTCAAACAGCTTGAAATTCTTCCCGTCGTAGGCGGCGGACGATTTGTAGTCGTGAACGTCGGCCGGCGAGACCGCTTCCACGAAGCTCCAGTGGTCGTTGCCGTTGACCAGCCAGCAGAAACCACGCTCGGGGTTGTAGAGCAGATATTCGGTCCAGTAGTAGCGGATGTCGTATTTGACAGATCGCTGCGTGAAGCCGATCAGAGTGAATTCCGTGTCGAAGAGGACTCCCTTCGATCCCAGTTCAATCAGCGGATTGACCTGCTTCTTCAGCGTCTTGAGGTACTCCAGGTTCCCTTTATTACAGTCGAGCAGCGAGTTGCAGTACGGGCAGCCGACTCGCTGCGTTTCATCCGGTGTCTGCAGCGTGAGGGCTCCCGCACAGTTCGGGCAGGCCACCTGCTTTGCGGAAATTGCTTTCGGGTCTTTCCGGTCGGCTTTGACTCCGGCGAGGCCGATCTCGCCGAGTGAGACCTGCCAGCCGAAGAATCCGGCAGCCTCACCGCTGTAATCGAGCGACGCGAACTGAGCTTCCCTGCCGTAGAGATCGACGAAGGTGTGCTCCTCGCCGGGAGTAAATCCGTAAGGAATGTCGCCCTCAGCTCCGGCGATTGATCCCTGCCCGACTTCGGCGACAGTGAACTCGTCGTCTTTGAGCTTCACTGTCGAGCCGGCGCGGATCGAATCGAGCGGCGGAATCCAGGATGTGTCTTTGTCCTTCGGCCGGAAGGTCATGTAGAAGCGGCCCTGCGCTTCCGACAGCCAGCCCCATTTGCCGTTGGGACACTGAGCGTACCACTCATCCCAGACACCGCCCGCCGAGTGGTTGTACTGAACGCGGCCGACCAGGCGGAACGGCTTGCCTCGGAATTTCCCCTTGAGACCAAGCTTCAGCGGCGACTGCGTGTCGACGATGTCCGCAACTTTGCCGTGGTCTTCGAGCTTCTTGTCGCCGCGGGCGATGACGCTGCTGCAGTAAGGGCAGATCGTGACCAGTGAGGCCTGGACCTTGAACTCCACCGGAGCGGCACAGGCCGGGCAGGGAGCCTGACGACTCATTCGTTCTCCCCTCCTTTTTGCAGGTGCTCAGATTGCTGGTCGAACAGACGATTCGTCGAGCAGTCGCCCGGCCGAAAAAAGTGTGCGAGATTCGCGCCAGGATTCTGTCAGAAGTACCCAGGTGACGAAAGGCAGGACGGACTGCTGAGAGGCAACAGAGACGAACGGTCTGCTGGTAGCAGCCCGTTGAAAAAGGTAGCGGCACGGCGTAAGCCGTCCGGTCAGAGCGAGCTTTTCCATGCAAGACCAGGCGGCTTGCGCCGCTCTGCTACAGGGATCGGACCTTATTCAACGGACTGAAGTATGGGCCGTTGTTTGGCCATGGTCCTCATGCCAGACTTCCGCTTGCTAGTCGTGTCTGTACACTTTCGGCATCCAGCTGTTTTCAGGGAGGGAGCGATGGCAGGTACGAACAGGGCAGGTTCGATTCGTTTTGACGGGGCTCGGCAACACCGTCCACATCTTCGGGCTGAAGCACTCGCCGCAATTCAAGAACAGGTGACGACGAGTGCTGGCACCAGCTTCGGCAACAAGACCGACGAGTTCACGCTGCTCGAAGACGCTGGACCAGTTCTCGTTGGCGAGGCGGAAGAAATTCCGGACGTACGCAACGTCGAATCTCAGCTACGGCGGGCGTTGATGGATCTTCCGGGGGTGACATTTTCGTCGCTCTCACTCCAGAGGATCGACGAGGGTGTCTGCCTGCAGGGAATTCTTGAGTACGACGGGGCGGTGCCGGACGTTTGCGGGCTGGCTCGGCGGGTCGCCGGTGTTGAGCACGTGCTCAATCGGCTCGTCATTCGACCGGCCGGCGGCTCTGAATCACACTTACCAGATAACTGACCCAGTTTGTTTCGGCGGAATCGAGCGCAAAAGGACCCGGGAAATCGGTCTAGGCCGGTTTCCGACCCTTTGATATCGTCCGCCCCCTTAATCGACGATTTCGTCAGTTGTAATTCAGCTGACATGTTTTGTGCACGACGTTTGAGTGACACCCGGACGTTTCGCGGTTGTGCAGATGGCAAGGAGGCCATGATGACCGTCAAGTCGAAAAAATCGAGTCTGCAAGTTCAAATCCGATGGCTCATCCGCCGGGACATGGCGGAGGTTCTGAAGATCGAGCACGAGAGCTTCGAATTTCCCTGGTCGGAAGAAGACTTCCTCAGTTGCCTGCGACAGCGCAACTGCATCGGGATGGTTGCCGAGTGTGATCAGAAGATCGTCGGCTTCATGATTTATGAGCTTCATAAATCGAGGCTTCATATTCTGAACTTTGCCGTCGATGCCGAGTCGCGTCGCATGCAGGTCGGCACGCAGATGGTTCAGAAGCTGATCGATAAACTCTCTCAGCAACGCCGTAACGAGATCATTTTTGAGGTGCGTGAGACGAACCTCGACGCACAGCTCTTTTTCAAAGGGCACAATTTCCGTGCCGTGTCGATTCTGAGAAGCCACTACGACGACACAACCGAAGACGCCTACATCATGCGTTACCGGCTCGCCGAAAACAGCGACTTCCTGTTGCCGATTGGACAGAACCGCTTGCCGGATCTCGACGCCGCGTAAGACGCTGCGAATACCGAAACAAACCCGAAGCCCGGCGTGCCGAATGCCGGGCTTTTTCGTTGAGTCTGACAGCGATTCTGACACATGCACAAAAGTCAGCCCAGCGTGATTCGCTCTTCGGGATACTGGTAAGTGACGTCCTGCTGATTCGTCAAAGCGATCAGCACGGTGAGCGGTCCGACCCGGCCAAGAAACATTGTCACGATCAGAACGATCTGTGACGCGGGTGACAGGCTGGACGTGATTCCGGTTGAGACTCCCACCGTGGCGTAGGCGCTTGTTGCCTCGAACAGGTGATTCAGGAACTGTGTCTCACTGTTCTCGAACAAGGCCAGCAGCAGCGTTGTGGTCATCGTCGTGGCAAGTCCCGTCGCGACGATGACGAATGCCAGGCGGACTTGTCGGTCAGGAATCGTTCGACCGTGGCACTCAACATGTCGACGTCCTTTCAGGATCGACCGCAGCGCGAGAATGATGATCGCGATGGCCGCCACTTTGACTCCGCCGCCCGTTGAGCCCGGAGCGGCTCCGATAAACATCAGGCCGATCGAAAACAACTTTGTGGCCGGTTGCAGTTCTCCGTGGTCGACGGTGTTAAACCCGGCCGTCCGGAATGTGACTGACTGAAACCAGGCTTCGGCAATCCGCGTTCCGACGGGAGCGTCCGCGTTTTCGCCAGTCGATTCGAGCAGCCAGTAGCCGAATGCTCCTCCCACCAACAGGAACAGGCTCATCGTGAGGACGATCCGAGGCGAAAGAGAAAGCCGCTCGACCAAACGCCGTCTTGAGAAGAACGACTCGCGTTCTCGTTGATCCAGTACAGCGTCCTTCGCGACGGCATAAATGCTCGTCAGAGTGCCGAAGCCGATTCCACCAATGATGATCAGCAGGCTCAGCACGCCCCACACCTGCCACTGCGTTCCGTAGTCCATGAAGCTTCGATCGGTAAGGGAAAAGCCTGCGTTACAGAACGCGCTGATTGAGTGAAACACGCCGTAGAACAATCGCTCAAGAAACGGCAGCTCCGGCCACAAAGTCATCAGCAGAGCAGCTCCAATGGCCTCGCACGACAGCGTGACAAGGAGAATCGACAGAAGGAGACGTCGGACGTCGCTCATCGTCACCGCGTCAGTAACCTCAGTGAGGGCGGCGCTTTCCCGGAACGCCAGACTGCGGCCCAGCAGCAACGAATACGTTGCCCCGAGGCTCATGATTCCCAGGCCGCCAATTTGAAACAGTGCGAGAATCACCACCTGCCCGAATCTTGACCAGTACGGTTCCTCGCCGCCGGTGTTCACCGTGACCAAACCGGTGACGCACGACGCACTCGTCGAAGTGAAGGCCGCATTTCGCAGTCGCGTCGTGAAGTCATCTTCCTGAGCCGCTTTCGCCTGACTTCCCGGCAGCATGAGCAGCGCCGTCCCGAACAGAATCAGGGCCACAAAACTCGCGACGAACATCAGTGCCGGGTTGCCCTTCTCCATCAGCGAGCTCACCAGGAGCAGCAGCCGGGACACTCCCGAGAGAATCAAAAACTGCTCCGACCAGCCGACGACCGCTTCCAGTCGTCCGCCCGAATGCCAGACGGGAAGAACTTCGCCAAAAATTGCGACGATCAGCACACCTCCTGCCCAGCCGACCGTGAAGATGCACCGGCGCGGGTGAGTTTTGAGGAACCCAAAGCGATCGCCGCTCCGCCACCAGTCGAGCCCGATGCGGGTCCCGCGAACCAGCATCGCCAGAAACACGACCAGGCCGAGCTCGCTGACAAACGAGTGATACGTCGCGCCGTGCTGCATGATTGTCGCGGCGAGGCCTGCCGCAAGTAACGGGTTCTCCCACCGTTTCAGATCTTCGGCGAGCATCGTCGCGCGAGCGGTCAGAAATCGGCGTCCCTGCGGTACAGTGGGCGGCATGTGATTCGGTCCGGTGTCGAGTCTCAGTTTGAGGCCGAATCCTGGTCGAAGTCAGCGGCGGGGCCAATTGAGACGCGGGCATCTTTCAGGATGACTGGTCTGACGCAAAGTCCTAAAGACGCAGAGGTGCGCAAAGAGGATGACTGATTTTATTGCCAACTTTGGCGGCAGCCGATGCCCCGATTGCTCGCTGTCCTCAATTCTTTGCGGTCCTTCGCGGCTCCGCGCCTTTGCGTCAGAGTCAGGCGTCCCGACGATGACCAATGACTGCCCCGACTTCCTCTCCGCCCGCAGACTTGCCGCCGAAACCGGCTCCGTTACCCTTACCGCTTCATTGATGGACTCACTTTGACGCCAGCGCCACAGGATGCTGAATCATGCGCGATTTCGAATACGAAGCCCCCACAACTCTCGCCAATGCCATTGCTGTTCTCGCGAAAAATAATGGCAGTGCGAGGCCGCTCGCCGGCGGAACCGACCTCATCGACCACGTCCGCTGCGGGCGACTGGAACCGGACGTTGTCGTCGACGTCAAGAAAATCGACGAGCTCAACGTGCTTGAGCTGAACGATTCCGGCCTGCGTCTCGGAGCCGCGACACCGTGCTACCGAATCTACGGCTGCCCGGAAATCTCGCAGCAGTACGCGGCATTAACCGACAGCTGCCGGATCATCGGCGGCATCCAGATTCAAAGCCGAGCCAGCGTCGGCGGCAACATCTGTAACTCCGGCCCGGCTGCGGACTCGACTCCCAGCGTCATCGTTCTAGGCGGGATTTGCGTCATCGAAGGCCCCGGCGGCCGCCGCGAAGTTCCCGCCGAAGAATTCTGCACGGGCCCCGGGAAAAACGTCCTCAAACCGGGCGAGCTTCTCGTCGAAATCAAGTTTCCGGCGAGGCCTGCAAACAGCGGCTCACACTATCGTCGTTTCATCCCGCGAAACGAAATGGACATCGCGGTCGTCGGAGTCGGCGCGTCCGTCGTGCTCGACGACAGCAAAGAAAACATCGTGTCCGCGCGAGTGGCTCTCGGAGCCGTCGCGCCGACGCCGCTTTACGTGCCGGCCGTGGGCGACGCGATCGCCGGACAGCCGGCCAACGAAGACACGCTCCGCAAAGCCGGTGCGGTGGCGAAAGAACTCGTCACTCCGATTACTGACATGCGGGGCACCGCCGAATACCGCGTTCATCTCACGGGAGTTTTGACGGAGCGAGTGCTCCAGGCGGCGATTTCGCGAGCTCGCGGCGAAGCGATCTGCACGAAGATTGGTCACTGATCCTGAATACGACGGAGCCATTCATGAGGAAACCCGGACTGACGTTCGCCGTGCTGACATGCCTTTTCAGCCTCGTGTTCATCTCAGGCTGGGCTTCTGAAAAGCCTCCCGAAAAAAAGGGACCAGACAGCGCGTTGATCGTCGAGGAAGGGCTCATCCAGCGCGACGGAATCGGAAAAATGGTCGCATGGAGAATCGTCAGCAGCGAAAAATTGAAAGAACTTGAGGCATTCTTCCCTAATTATGAACAACGAAAAGAGGGTGGGCCACCAGCCGGCTGGGAAGCCGGTTACCGGGTCTACTTCAACTTCAAAGATGGCGAGTCGGTTCGTGTGACCGTTTCAGAAAACAACGACTCAGACACCTGGTCCACAGGACGCGGCGACCATTCAACCAGAGGCGACTTCAAGAAATTCATTGACGCTCTGAAAAAAAGGCCGGTCCAGTAGGCGGGCCCAATCCCACTTCGAACAACCACCGAGACAATTCAGAGTCCGGAGAAACTCATGGCAAAAAAACGAGTCGTCACTACAACCATCAATGGCGATACGCACGAATTTCTGTGCCAGCCGCGGCAGACTCTGCTGGAAACTCTTCGCGACGTGCTCGGCCTGACCGGCACGAAGGAAGGTTGCTCCAACGGAAACTGCGGAGCGTGCACGGTGCACCTCAACGGTCGCCCGGTGGACAGTTGCCTGGTCCTCGGCGTTGAAGTCGAAGGCGCAGAAATTCGCACGATCGAAGGAGTCGCCTGCGGCTCGCACCTGGACGAGGTTCAGGAAGCGTTCCTGGAAGGAGCGGCTCTTCAGTGCGGCATCTGTACGCCGGGCTTCATCATGCAGACAGAGAGCCTGCTCGACGAAAACCCGAACCCGACCGAAGACGAAATCCGGTTCTACCTGGCCGGCAACCTCTGCCGCTGCACCGGCTACGACAAGATCGTTCGCTCAGTTCAGTGCGCCGCAGAAAAACGACAGACAGCCAATGTCGGGGATCACTAATGCAGCTCGAATTCCCCAAACGTCCGTCGAAGTTCCTGCAGCCTTGTGTTGACGCACTGGTGGCATTTCGTGGTCCGATTCGAGTTGGGGATTCGGTTGCTGTTGATCTCGGCCCAAAGGGATTTACCGGGAAGTACACCATTGAGATTCAATCCACTGCGTCACTTACGTTTGAATCTGACTATGAATCAGATGATGCCACTTGCGTTTCCAGCTCGAATAAAGGCTGCAGCACAGGCTTTATTCAAAACCGACAATTACGGACGATTCGTCATTGAGCATTCGGACGGCGAATTACAAATCACGAGAATTGCCAGCGCTTAAGCGAGGCACACGGTGAGGAACGAGTAAATGGCGACAGCCGAAAAACCAAAATACAAAGTCATTGGAACCCGACCGATCCGGCATGACGGTGTCGACAAGGTCACAGGGCGGGCTCAATACGGGGCCGACGTGCGGCTGACCGGGATGCTTTACGCGTCGATGCTGCGAAGCCCGCATGCTCACGCGAAGATCACGAAGATCGACACGTCGAAGGCGGAAGCTCTGTCGGGAGTGCGGGCCGTCCTCACGTCAGCCGACTTGCCGGAACAGGGCGACCGCATCGTGGAACTCGGTGAAGGTGCCGTCAACATGCGGCACCTGAGCGCGAACGTCCTCGCCCGGGACAAGGTTCTGTATCGTGGTCACGCGATCGCCGGCGTCGCCGCGGACAACATCCACATCGCTCAGGAAGCGGTGAAGCTGATCGAAGTTGAGTACGAAGTCCTGCCGCCGGTTCTGGACGTTCGGAAGGCAATGAAGGCTGACGCGCCGGTCTTGAATGACGACGTCCGGACAGAGTCGCTCGGTTCTCACCCGGCTGACGATGACAATTCAAAACCGACCAACGTCGCCAAGCATTTCGTCTTTGCGTCGGGCGACGTGGAAGCCGGCTTCGCCGAAGCGGATGTCATCGTCGAACGCGAGTACACAACGGCCACAGTCCACCAAGGCTACATCGAGCCGCACAACGCGACGGTTCAGTGGAATGCCGACGGCAAGGTGACCGTCTGGATGAGCACGCAGGGCACGTTCTCCGCCCGACAGCAGACGGCCGAACTGCACCGCATTCCGGTGTCCGATGTCAAAGTGATTCCGATGGAAATCGGTGGTGGCTTCGGCGGGAAGATCTCCGTCTACCTGCCGCCTGTCGCAGCCGGCCTGTCGCAGAAAACCGGGCGACCGGTCAAGCTGATCATGGACCGAACCGACGTCTTCGAGGCAACCGGCCCGACACCCGGTTCGTACGTCCGCGTGAAGCTCGGCGTAAAAAAAGACGGCACGATCACTGCGGGGGATGCCTGGGTCGCGTTCGAGGCGGGTGCCTATCCCGGCTCGCCGATCGCCCCAGGCTGCATGTGCGTTTTCTCCTGCTACAACGTGCCGAACGGTCATGTCGAGGGCTTCGATGTTTGTGTCAACAAGCCTCGCACAAACGCCTATCGAGCTCCTGGTTCTCCGAACGTGGCCTTCGCGACAGAGTCTGTCGTCGATGAAATCTGCGAAAAGATCGGCATGGACCCGATTGAGTTTCGGCTTAAAAACGCCGCCAAAGAAGGCGTGCGTCGAGTCGACGGACCGGTTTATGGTCGAGTCGGGATGGTCGAAACCGTCGAGGCGATTCGAGACAGCAATCACTGGCAGTCGCCGCTCGAAGGTCCAAACCGTGGTCGCGGCACAGCAACCGGGTTCTGGTTCAACTGTGGCTTGAAATCCGCTGCAACGGCGACGGTCAATTACGACGGGACAGTCTCGCTGCTGGAAGGCTCGACCGATATCGGCGGTTCGCGAGTCAGCCTCGCCATGCAGACGGCCGAGACGCTCGGCATCCCTGCGGAAGCCGTCAAGCCGACGGTTGGTGATACGGACGCGGTCGGATTCACCGACGTGACAGGCGGCAGTCGAGTCACTTTTGCAACCGGCATTGCCTGTATCGAAGCCGCTCGTGACATCATCCGGCAGCTTGAAACTCGAGCGGCTCTCATCTGGGAATGCGATGCGTCAGCTGTCAGTTACGAGGACGGCGGGCTCAACGGGCCGGACGGAGCCCGGATGTCGTTTGTCGAAATTGCCGGCAAGCTGCACGCCACCGGCGGCTCGATTGTCGGACGCGGAACCTCGTCGGAAGCCGACCAGAGCGGAGCCTTCGGGACGCACGCGGTCGATGTCGAGGTCGATCCGGACACTGGCAAAGTTCAGATTCTCCGCTACACGATCGCTCAGGACGCCGGCACGGCGATTCACCCGAGCTACGTGGAAGGCCAGCTTCAGGGCGGCGTTGTGCAGGGAATCGGCTGGGCATTGAATGAGGAATACTGGTACGACGACAAAGGCTCGATGCGGAATCCGACGTACCTCGATTACCGCGTGCCGACGTGCTACGACGTGCCCATGATCGAGACGATCATTGTCGAAGTCCCCGATCCCGGCCATCCGTACGGAGTCCGAGGGGTGGGGGAAGTTCCCATCTGCCCGCCTCAAGCCGCGATCGCGAACGCGATTTACGCTGCCGTCGGAGTTCGGATGCGGGACCTGCCGATGTCGCCTCCAAAGGTGTGCAAAGCGATTCTCGAAAAACGAGCTGAGGGCAACGGCGCGAGCTGAGTGCCGCTCGAAGTCAACGTCAATAAGCCCTCGCTTCGTAACCCGGAGCGGGGGCTTTTTCAAACCGGAATCGGAATCATGAGAAACGCTGCACTCACACTGTTGCTTGTCCTTGTCGCCTGCTGGCAATGTGCGGACGGTGCCGATCCGAAACGCAACGTGCTGTTCATCGTGTCTGACGATCTCAATTGTGACCTGGGTTGTTACGGGGACAAGCTGGTCAAGTCGCCAAGCGTCGACCGGCTGGCGAAACAGGGCGTTCTGTTTGAAAACGCCTATTGTCAGTATCCCGTTTGCAATCCCAGCCGCTCTTCTTTCATGACGGGTTGCTACCCGGATCAGACGGGCGTGCTGTCCAACGGTGGCGATCTGCGGAAGGCACTTCCTGATGTCGTGACGATGCCGCAGCTGTTTCAAAAGCACGGTTATTTCGTCGCGCGTGTTGGAAAGATTTTTCATTACAGCGTGCCGAATGCGATCGGGACCAGCAGCGCGGACGATCCGGCCTCGTGGCAACTGGTTGTCAATCCGCGCGGCATCGACCGGGAGATTCACGATCGAATTCACACGCTGCAGAAGGGGCAGTTCGGAGGCACGCTCAGCTGGTTCAACATCAAAAGTCGGGATGAAGAACACACGGACGGCATCGGAGCGACAGAGGCGATTAAGCTTCTGGAGACTCACCACCCGGAGAAGACGGGCAAGCCGTTCTTTCTTGCCGTTGGTTTTTACCGACCTCACACACCCTACGTCGCGCCGAGTCACTGGTTCGAAAAGTACCCGCTCGACGACATCGACCCGGTGCTCGAAAAGACCGGCGACCGGGACGACATTCCGCTGGCCGCGCTCGCCGATCGACCGGGACAACGTGAGCTGACGATCGCGAAGCGGAAAGAGATCATTCAGGCGTACTACGCCTCGATCAGTCTGATGGATGCCCAGGTCGGCCGTCTGCTCGACACGCTGGATCGGCTCAAGCTGAGAAACAATACGGTTGTCGTTTTCATTTCCGATCATGGATACCACCTCGGCCATCACGGTCTCTGGCAGAAGGGCGACCTCTTCGAAGGCTCAGCCCGTGTGCCGATGATTGTGTCCTCGCCGGGAATGAAAAATGCCGGTCGAAAAACGAAAGCCGTCACAGAGCTCGTCGATCTTTACCCGACGATTGCTGAGCTTTGTGATCTGCCAGGGCCGGATCATTTGAAAGGGAGTTCCGTCGTACCCGCTCTCCAGGCTCCTGAGCATCCCGGCAAGGACGCTGCCATGACCGTTGCGTGGAGTCGCGGCGGGCAGATGCACAAAGAAATCAAGGGCAAGCAGATCAAGGGTTACACCATCCGCACATCGCGCTATCGTTACACCGAATGGAACGAGGGTGAATTCGGCGCTGAGCTGTACGACTACGACGGCGATCCGGACGAATTCACGAATCTCGCCGGGAAGGCAGAGCACGCCGAAACTGTCTCGACGATGAAGAAACTGCTGCAGCGGCGAGTGAATCAGGCTCAGTAGTCGCTCGGGCTTCCAGCCTGTGGCGAGGCTTTCAGGGCAGTTGCCGAATGCCACTCGTCACGCCAGAGCTGCGTCGACGATCGGAGCGAACTCGCTGTCTTCCACTGCTTTCCCGGTAATCGACTTGATCAGAGCCGACAGCTGGTTCATGTAGATCGCTTTCGGCTCAACGATCTTCGCTCCCCGTTCGCGAGCCTGCTGAATGAAGAGGCTGTCAAACGGCATCTCGGTCACATCGCAGATGGCCATGCGGGGAATGATGTACGACGGATTGAACTCCGTTTTGTGGCTGCCGATTTTCAGATCGGGATCGGCAATCACGATCACATCGCACAACGTGTTGTAGAGATTTCCAAACGGCACGAACCGGACGTCGAATTCGGCGGCGAGTTTCGTGGCCGCCTTGTCGTCCGGGGCCGTCACGCTGACGAGACCTTTTCTCTTGCTGATCCCGTAAATCATGGCTTTTGCCAGGCTGCCAGAACCGATCACGATGACGTTCTGTTTGTCGAGCGGCCGCTTTTCGTTCGCTCCGCCGGACAAAGAACCTTCCAGCATCTTGACGGCGCTTCGCCAGACGCTGTTGTAGGCCATCCAGCCGGAACCCTTATTCAGCAGCAGGTCGGCGTACTGGCTGAGCTGAGCGGACTCTTCGAGCTCATCGGCCATCGCAACAATGTCGTCGCCAAGGTCGCAGCTTGTGACGATGGCGTTGATTTTCAGTGAGCCGACCATCTGTTTGAGCCGCTCAAAACTTTCGCTCATGAGAGGCAGACAGCGAACATTCAGATTCTGTGAACTGAAAACAGAATTCATGCACTGGCTGGTGACCGTCTCGGACGCACCCATCCCGACGACGCCGATGAATGCTGTTTTGTCGTCGATTTCTCGCCATCGGTAGATATCGTCGAGTTCCCCAACCGTCGCCTGTTCGTCGAATGCCTCCATGCCTTTTTCGAGAGCCGCGTAGATCCAGGGTGAGCCGTATTTCCGGCCCAGCAGTGAGAACGTCATGCCGGCTCGGCCGAGTCCAAGCCCGACCGCTGGCAGTTCGCGTTTCTTCGAGACGGCAGACAGCAGCGGCCAGGCCGCTTCCAGTGTGGGTGTCGGCCAGGTGAATTTCACAATGTCCGCATCGAGCTGTTTGGCTTCCGTAAAAATCTCTTCGATGTCTTCCTTCGAAAACGCTTTTTTGGTGCTCGTATACGCGATGACCCGTTTGACCTTGCCGAATCTTGGGATGGCTTGAGCGGTTTCAAAGTCAAGCTCGATGTAGGCGGGGCTGGCGATGATCGCCTGCCGCAGGATCGCCATTCGCTGCTCGTCGGTGCCTTCGAATTGACCTCCATCTTTTTTGGTCCGGCAGGAGACCAGAATCGGCTTGTTGATGCCTTCGAGCAGGTCGCCAACATCCGGCACCTTGATCAATCGGTCCAGGCAGAGTTCGACCAGGTCGCACTGCCGCGCGGCATTCAGGAGGTCGACTTTGGCGAACGTACGCGAGGCGGGCGTGACAGAGATGCAGATCATGGTTCAGCTCTTAAGCAGGTTCGGCAGGCCAGTGACGTTGGCGGTGCAGCATAGAAACTCGCTGATCGCGTGTCACTTTTTCAGCAGCTTCTTTACGGCACCCATTAAGGTCTTTTCGACAGAGGGGGCGACGCGTGAGGCACGCTCACTTGTCTCGTAGCCACCTTGCCTGTACGCGATTTCCGTCCCGATGTACCCTGGCGCGTAGTCACCGTAAGCAGCCATCGCGACAAACAGATCCGGACGCAGTTTCTGTGCGGAAAGCTGATACTCAACGAAAAGTTCGCCTGGCATGTGCAGCACGCGAGCCTTTCCGATGGAGAGGCAGGCAATATCGATCGTGTCTTTTTCCAGGCAGCGGCGAAGCCAGTGAAGGTTCGAGCCGGCGGCCCACTTCGCCGCCGGAGTGGCTTTTTCATCGGCCAGTTCGGCGAGCAGCGTTTTCTTATCGAGATGCGGTGCCGCCGGGAGCACGACCGGCTCGAAATTCCACGCAACGTCGTCTGCCGTGACGGGCGTTTTCTTTGTGGAGTCCCAGGCCTTTTCCATTCCAGCGGAGACTCGATCGGCGAGGATTTGCCGGTTCTCGTGCGATCCGTCATTCCACTTTCCCGCGCCGATGTTGCCGCCGGCTCCGTTGAAGTGGACGTGAGGCACGCCGGTTGAGGTCTGCCTCATGTTGCGGGCGATGCCGGGGAAGTCCGGGTTGGCTCCGCCGGTGCGGTAGTAACTTTGAGGATGCGTCGCGTACCAGCTCAGCGCGACGATCGGTTTCTCGCCATTCCACAGGCTGAGCAATTTCAGTTCGGGATCGATCGTCCCCGCAGGGAACGCGCGAAGCTTCGGATCCTTTGTGGCCGTGTAGCGAACGTGGATGACCTTGCCGTCCTCGCCCAGGATGCGGCGGTTCGACGCGACTTTCTCGATGATGCCGGTGCCGGTGCCCATGTGAGTCACCGGCTGAGCCTCATCGAGCGCTTTTTTCACGGCAACGGCCGCTCGCTGAGCCACGTCGTAGGCGAACGCCGGGTCGAAGCCAGTTCCGCTCAGTCCGTATTCTCGAAGCAGTTCTTCGACCGAGAAATCACAGCGCGGCGCGTCGTGCTGGTGGAGCGTGTGGACGACGACTCGATTCTGCGGCGTCTCGACGGCGGCGGCGATGCGGCTTTTGAACGCGTCCTGACCTTCATTCGCGATGCCGATCCAGTCGACGGCACACAGCACGATCGGCGATCCGGATCCCGCAATCACAATGCCGCGAAAGCTGAGCGGTGATGTGACTTCCTTCGTCGGGTCGTACGCCAGCGGGCTGCCGATCGGCGGCGACGCGTCGATGTCGAACACGCCGACCCGTAACTCGGCGGTCGCTGGTGCGGAGAGGGACAGGATGAAAACCGCGATTCCAAACAGGATTTGAATTCCAGATCGCATAAGTGCCTCGCATTGAGATTCCGCGGGTCATGATTCACTGCTGAGTGTGGCCGGACTCCACGCGCGACTTCAAGCCTCGCGTCCGACTCGGGAGTCGTTCGTCTCGGGACAAAATGCCGACAGCGTGGCATTCGGCAGGGACTGCGGGCCAGCCGCTTCACGGCTGGAATCTGCGGACCAGTTTGGGATCCCGATTCGGGCCGGGTAAGATTTCGGGGATGATCGATTCCTCGCCAAACCTGTCTGCGGATCTCCAGGCGGCCCGCCCGCTTCAGCGTCGTCGTTTTCTGAGCGACGCGTTTTGTGGGTTCGGGACGACGGCTCTGGCCGCGATGCTGGCTCAGGAAGAGGCGGTTGCGAACCCGCTCGCGGCGAGGCCTCCGCACCAGCAACACGCTCCCGCGAAGAGCGTTATCTTTCTGTTTATGGCCGGAGGACCATCCCAGGTTGAGACGTTCGATCCGAAGCCGCTGCTCAACAAGCTCAACGGTCAACGTCGGCCCGCGTCGTTTGGCGATGCCAAATATCAGTTCGTGAAGTCGGACGCGAAGCTACTGGGGACGAAGCGACGATTTGCAAAGTACGGCGAGAGCGGCATCGAGGTTTCGGACCTCTTCCCGCATCTGTCACGCCGAGTCGACGATCTCGCCGTGATCCGGTCGTGCTACTGCGACAAGGTTGTCCACTCGGCGGCTCAGTATGAGCTGTTTTCCGGGCGGACGTTTCCCGGCTTTCCCAGTATGGGTTCCTGGGCGGTCTTCGGGCTCGGTTCGGAAAGCGATTCGCTGCCGTCTTACGTCGTCATGGCCGATCCGAAAGGCGCTCTTGAAGCCGGGCAGCCGATGTACGCCAACGGGTTTCTGCCGTCGGTTTACCAGCCGACGATGCTGCGCGCGGGCGAGACTCCCGTGCGGAACCTCAGTCTGCCGAAGGGAGTCACGCTGAGCCAGCGGCAGCAAACGGTCGACCTGATCCGCAAGCTGAACGGGGCCGGCACGACGACGCTGGACGATGAGCTGACGGCGAGGATTAACACGTACGACCTGGCCTTCAAGATGCAGACGCGGGCTCCCGCCGTGTTCGACATCAGCGGCGAGACGAAAGACACGCTCGACCTGTACGGAGTCGGCCAGGAAGAGACCGACGATTACGCGCGGCGCTGCCTGCTCGCGCGGCGACTGGTCGAGAACGGCGTTCGGTTTTCGGTCGTCGTTTCCGGAGGCGGGCCGGGCAACATGCAGTGGGACGCCCATGGTGACATCGAGGAAAACCATCTCCGCATGGCAAAGCACGTCGACCAGCCGATCGCCGCGCTGCTGACGGATCTCAAACGGCGCGGTCTGCTGGACTCAGCGCTCGTCGTGTGGGGCGGCGAGTTCGGTCGCTCGCCCGAGGCGCAATCGTCGCTCGGACGGGATCATCACAATCTGGGATTTTCGATGTGGATGGCCGGCGGAGGAATCCGCGGAGGAACGGTCGTCGGAGCGACGGACGAGATCGGACTGCGAGCGGTCGAAAAGCCACTCCACTTCCGCGACATTCACACGACAATCCTGCATCAACTGGGGCTGCAGCAGGACGAGCTGAGCTTCCCTCACCTTGGGCGGAACGAGAGGCTGACGCTGGTCCACGGCAAAGTGATCGACGAAATCGTGTAAGCAGATTCTGCTCGTCTTGAGATGGCATCCAGGAGTCGCGTCATGGCAAAAAAGAAGGCTGGGAAGAAGGCTGCCAGAAAGAAGACGGCCGCGAAGAAGGCGACTCGAAAGAAGACGGCGAAGCGGGCGGGCAGGAAAGTCTCGACGAAGAAACCTGCTGTCAAAAAGACGGCTGCAAAAAAGTCCGCCAGGAAGGCTTCGAAAAAGAAGGCAGCTCGCAAAACGACAAAGAAGACGGCATCCGCCAGGAAATCTGCAGGGAAAAAGAAGGTCGCAAAGAAAGCCGCGCGGCCGATGCCGCTGGGTCGGCCGAAGGTCACACTGGACTCGAAACTCGATGAGCTTTTTCTGAAAGACTATGAAGTGCGGCAGGTCTTTGAGTTTCTCAAAGTTGCGACTCTGCGCGATCTGGAGGGCCACGGGCCGGACGAGATCGTCCAGAAGCTGACCGCACCGATGGTTCAGGCGGTCGCCCGAATTCGAAAAGTGCTGGCTCTTCAGAAACGCTGCCTGAAAGGCGACGAGAAATTTGCGAAGGAGTTCAAGGAGCTGATGGAGCAGCAGCTGAAACGTCGGTAACCGGGAATTCGGCGCGGCTTTACGGCGCCCGGCGACGGCACTACTGTGAAGCAGACAGGCTGGCGTTGAACGCTCGCCACTCATGACAGAACGACTCAGGACGAACAGCGTGAGCGAAATTCCCGCGGCATCGGCAGACTTTTCACCCAGTGAATCCGATCTGCAGTCTGTCGAAAAAATGGCCGAGGCGTTCAAAAAAATCTCGGCAGAGCTTTCCCGCACGATCATCGGGCAGAAAAAGGTCATTGAGGAACTGCTCATCGCGATGTTTGCCGGCGGACACTGTCTGCTGGTCGGTGTGCCCGGTCTCGCTAAGACGCTCATGGTGAGAACCCTCGCCGAGACGCTGGACCTGTCGTTTAATCGAGTTCAGTTCACGCCGGACCTCATGCCGAGTGACATCACCGGCACGGAAGTCATCCAGGAGGACCGGTCGACCGGTGCCCGCGAGTTTCGGTTTATCGAAGGGCCGATCTTTGCCAGCGTGCTCCTTGCGGACGAAGTGAATCGGACTCCGCCAAAGACTCAGGCCGCTCTGCTCGAGGCGATGCAGGAACACCAGGTGACGGCCGGAGGGCGGAAGCATCGCTTGCCGGAGCCGTTTTTCGTCCTCGCCACTCAGAATCCGATCGAGCAGGAAGGGACGTATCCGCTGCCCGAAGCTCAACTGGATCGGTTCATGTTTCAGGTCTTCGTCGACTACCCGGAAGAGGACGAAGAGTTTGAAATCGTCCGGCAGACAACGACGACTTCTCCGCCGGAAACTAAAAAGGTGCTGGGAGTTGAGGAAATTCGCTCGCTGCAGGAAACGGTGCGGCGTATTCCCGTGGCCGATCATGTCATCCGGTATGCGATGCAGTTTGCCCGGCTGACCCGCCGTGAGAAGGGCAACGTGCCGGACTTCATCAGTCAATACGTCAGCTGGGGGGCCGGGCCACGTGCCAGCCAGTTTCTGATTCTCGGTGCGAAAGCCCGGGCGATGCTCAAGGGGCGGACCTGGGTGAGTCACGAAGACGTCGCTGCGGTGGCGGCTCCGGTGCTGCGGCACCGCATCGTGACAAATTTCAACGCCGAAGCAGAAGGAGTGACGACCGACGAAATCGTGCGCCGACTGATCAAGCTGATTCCTGCGAACGCAGCTCAAGCGGCGATCAAGGCACGAATGCCGGCAGTCTTTAAAGAGGAGTAGTGGATCGAATTTCGATTTTACGGAACCAGTCTGAAACATTGTCGAGGGAATTGCGGATCCGGTTCTGTGAGCAGGATCGGATTTCTCGATTCAACCGCCGACCGGCTGTTGACCAGAAATTGTTGAAACCTTTTGCAGGACCGCCAGGTAGGATGAGCCAGGCCGGACTCCTGTCTGAGCGATCAAAAACACAAAACAATACACAGCTCCCGAGGAGAATACGCCGTGAATGCCGTTTTCAATCGACTGACTGTTTCTGCACTCGCGGTGGCAATCGCCGTCCTGCCTGCCGTTTCGTCGGCTCAAACATCGGCCAAGCCCAGCAGCCAGACGAATCAGCCAGTCTCGCCCGTCATTTCAATTAATGTGGCCAGCATCGAACGCGTGATGGGAGACATCGATTTCCTGTTCGGCCTGATCGGCCGGAACGAGATTACCGATCTGGTGGCTTCCCAGCTGGCGAATGTTCGAGACCTGAAGGGCGTCGACCACAAACGCCCCATGGGCATGATGATCTTTCTGGAGCAGGGTTTTATCCCGACTCCGATCCCGGTCGGCTACGTGCCCGTTGAGGACATCGGTGAGTTGACGCAGACCGTCGCCACGATGCGTGCCGAGCTGAAGCCAGTTCCTGGCGAGGAAGGGGCTTACGAGTTCATTCCACGTCGTGGTGGTAAACAGGCCGGCATCATTCAGCACAATTATCTGCTGCTCACAGAACATGCTGCAAATCTTGAACAGGACTTTGTCGATCCGGCGATCTTCAGCCGGGCGCTGAGCGATCGATATGACATCGCCGCTTCCGTGAATCTCAGTACGACCCCGAAAGCGATCAAAGAACTGCTTCTCAACACAGTGAAGGCGGCATTGCAGACACAGATGCAGCAGCGCGACGAAGAACCGGATGCCCCTTACCGCATCCGGCGTGCCAATGCCGAAAGTCAGCTTCACATGATTGAGAACCTCCTGAAAGAGGGGGAAGAGCTCACGATTGGAATCAAAATCGACAAGGAAAAGCAGCAGGCTTACCTGGAATTCGTCGTCCGTGCGGCAGACGACAGCCGTTTCGCCGATGAGCTGGAAGCGGGCATCGGGAAACCGAGTTACTTCCGCGGAGCGATTGACGACACGGTGCCCATGAGCATGTCGATGTCGATGCTCATGAACGAAACCGATCGCAAGACACTGACCGAGCTGTTTGGATTCGTCACCGGAGAGGCGAGTCGCGACCTTGCCAAACTTCCGCGCGAAACCTTGCCGGAGGACGTCCCGGAACTGGAATCGGTCAAAGACTTTTTCAGCTCACTCTCAAAGACGGCTGAGGAAGGCCTGCTCGACGGATTTGCTCAGTTTCACTGGGCGGATCCCGATGATTCAGAATCAAAGCATTTTGTGTTGATTGGTGGCGCGAGAATCAAGGACGCTCAATTCTTCGGAGCCGGTCTGAAAGACATCCTGCGGCGCATCAAAGAGAACGAAAATGCTCCAATCGAGATTGCCGTCGACGCGCATGGCGACGCTATCTTTCACAGGATTTCTCCGGACGGAAACGGTGGAGGCGAGCGGCGGCTGTATGGTGAAGACTTTAAGGTCTACATCGGCACTGATTCGCAAGCCATCTGGCTCGCCGTGGGAGGCGACCGGGCTTTGCCAACACTGAAGGCCACGATGGAAAAGATTCAGGCTGAGCGGGACAATCCGACTCGCGGAAAGAACCTCGCCCCGTTTCAGTTCATCGTGAACGGAAAGCACTGGCTGAGATTCGGAACGCTCAACAACAGCTTCCCCGAGCAGTTTGGTGAGATGGTCGACGAAGCGTTTTCGAAGGAAGGCAGTGATGTCCTGCGAATTGAGGCCCGGCCGGTGCAGAACGGTTTCCGGATGCGACTCCAGTTCGAGAGCGGCTTTCTCCGGCTTCTTGGTGGGGTGATCGCTCAGCGACTTGATCGTCAGGCACTTTAGACTGCCAACACTGCAGCATGCCGGAAGATCAGACTGAGGATGCAGATTCGGTGGACGCAGTCAATGATTTCCCGGCCGCGTCTGCCTGAGCGATTTTTTGTGCATAGCGGTCAACCAGCTCGAGCAGTTTCTGGCGGTTGACCGGCTTGCTGGTGTAGTCGTCGCAGCCGGCTTCGACACACTTGATGACATCGTCCGTCATCGCGTGAGCTGTGAGCGCGATGATTGGACGCGTGTAGCCTTGCTCGCGCAGTTTGCGAGCTGCGGTATAGCCATCCATCACCGGCATCTGCATGTCGGTCAGAACCACATCGAACGGCTCGTTCGCCGCCTGGGCGTCGAGCGCTTTGTTCATGCCGATCAGTCCGTTCTCTGCGATCTCGACCGAGGCTCCTGCCTTCTTCAGAAGGAACGAAACCAGTCGCTGATTGTCCGCTCCGTCCTCGACCAGCAGGACGCGACAGTTGAGTTCCACTTTCCTTGCTATCTGAACGGGCTGTGCCGCAATCGCTTCGCTCTGGTCGGTAATCATCTCGATTCCTTCGAGCGAGCCGGTCTCGACGGCGACGTGGAACGTGCTGCCCGTACCAGGCTCGCTTTCACACCAGAGTTCTCCGCCAAGAAGCTGAGCCAGGTTGCGACTGATCGCCAGGCCGAGCCCGGTTCCGCCGAAGCGGCGGGCCATCGAGTCATCACCCTGGCTGAACGCTTTGAAAAGTCGTCCGTGCTGTTCCGGAGTCATCCCGATGCCGGAGTCTTTCACGGCGAAGTGCATCTGATCCGGGACTCCCTCTTCGCCGCGGCGGAACTGTGCCGTAAGTTTGACCTGTCCTTTCTCTGTAAATTTGACAGCGTTGCCAACGATGTTGACAAGGATCTGCCGGAGTCGGGTCGGGTCGGTTTTGATCGAGGCAGGGATCGGGCCTTCGTACTCGACGTTAAGGTCGAGCTTCTTTTTCTGAGCGCGGACTCTCATCAACGACGCGACGTCGGCAATGATCTCTCCAGGGGACGTTTCGATCGCTTCGGTGGTCATTTGCCCGGCTTCGATTTTCGAAATGTCAAGAATGTCGTTGATCACTGCCAGCAGGTGTTCTCCGTTTCGACGGATTGTGATCAGGTGCTGTTCACGGTCCAGATGTGACATCTCTTCAGATCGCAGCACGTCCGCATAACCCAGGATGGCCGTCATCGGAGTTCGGATTTCGTGGCTCATCTTTGCCAGAAAATCGCTCTTGGCGCGACTGGCCGCTTCCGCCGCGTCGCGAGCCATGACGAGTTCGGAGGTTCTTGCATGGACCCGCTCTTCGAGTTCACTGTTTGCCTGCTGAAGCTCCGCGCGAGCTTCTTCGATCTGAGCGATCATCTGGTTGAAGCCGCGGCACAGTTCCCCGAACTCGTCCTTGCTGTCGCGATCGACGCGAAGCGTAAAGTCGCGTTTCTCGGAAACGCTCTTCATCACATTCACCAGGTTGAGCAGCGGTGCGGCGAAGACTCTCTGCAGGCGCTCTGACAGCAGGTTGGAGAGCAGCAGCGAGCTGAACATCACGGCGGCCACGATCCACAGGTACGACCTGGCCTGCTGGTGGATACTGTCCAGGTTGGAATGAATCGACAGAGTTCCGATCAGCTCTTTGTCGCGCTGAATCGGCACAGTGACGTGCAGAAATCCGTCTCCTGTGAATACCACTTGATCCCGCGGGGCCAGTGTGCCCGCCGAGTCCTGTTTCAGCGTCTTCGGGTACGTGGCAAAGACGTCACCGTTCGCGTCGAAGATGCAGGCGGTTTCGACGCTCGATTTACTCATGAATGACGACAGCAGCTGCTCGGCCGTTTCTTTGTCGAGAAACTCCACCGCGGCTGTCGAGTTTCTTGCCAGCGCGGAACCGAGAGTTCGAAGCTGTTCGACCTTCGAGGCCCGAAGCTGCTGCAGGTCGTGCAAAGTAAATGCACCGCTCGCCAGAAGAAGCGCGACCGTCGTCACAGTGAACGACAGAAGGTGCAGCTTGACTCGGATGGAGGCGTTTTCGATCAGACGCATGGAAATCCCTCTCTCCCAATCCGGGAGGAAACGGCAACGAATGAGCACAGCCGTGGCGCAGAAACTCCACGGCACCTGATTCATAAGCCGTCAGTTGTGGGAAATCTCCAAAGAGTCTGATGCTGAGTCGATCATTGCCGTCGGATTCTGTGGCCTCTGCCGTTTTGGGACGCTGAAGGGATCTCGCGAGGAGGGAGAACACCCATTAACGAGGGCGAACGACGCCTGGAGCACCTTGAAGGATGGGTGCCGTTTCATTGCCACTCGACAGTGATCCACGGCTCACCGCAACTGACGCAAATCGCCATAGGTGTTGCACATTGCTCCAGTTTTTCAGCGTGACGCAAAATGCCGCAGTTTCTGCCGGTGCGATCAATATCGCATAAGTGATTCCAATTAAACTACTTATGTGATTTTCCTGTTTGTGACGGCAAAAGGTACGATGCTTGCGTCAGAAAGAGGGGAAGCAGCGATGGCAGGCACTGGCCCGTTGCGACAAATGTTGGAAGGCGTCTCGGAATTGCCCGTTCGAGACGCCTTCTTTTTTTATGCGCTGAAGTTTTAGTGCCCTAAAGTGAAGTTTTATGCGCTGAAGACGGTTTCGGGCCGTGCCTTAGCTGCCGATTGAAAACGCAGCGGAAGGGAGTAGGCCGTCCGGTCCGGGTGTGTTTTTGCTGTGAAAACCGGGGCGTCTCGCGCCGCTCCGCTGAATCGATTCGACGTTTTCAACGGGCTGCTAACCGCGGCCGCCCTCGCAGCAGGTTTCGCAGATCGTGTGGCAGCGCTCACACTGCAGCTTGTGGCGGATGTCGATCAGTCGTCCGGCGCAGACCGGGCAGACTCCGTTCGACGTCGGCGAGTCGCTGGAATCGGTCGGGCAGTGCGAAACAGTTTTCTCTTCGGGACGCGTCACGACGTCACCTCCTGTGAGGTCGGGGGGATGAAGGGCAGGTCGGAATTCTTACGGATCGATCCCGGTTCAGCAAACTGGCTCAGTCGCTCGCCAGGCGGAATCCGAGTCGGTGGATCTGGTAGCGGACGACGCCGCAAAGGTTCCGGCTGATCGAGTCCGGACTGGCGAGCGTCAGAAAAAGAGGCTTCCCGGACGTTTTGACAGTTACGGAGGAAAACGCCGTGGAGACTCGCTGCGAACCCGGTGTCATTTCGTCTCTCGTGGTCATGAGGACGTCCTGAACGGCGTCCGTTGCGGTTTGCCTGGAAAATCCAAACGGTCCGGCGTGGTATCTCACCGAAATCGAATCGCGGGAAACGGAGACCCGGGCCCGGCCAAATGCGATGGCCCAACCGATCAGCAGCGGTCCGAATCCAAGGCATCCCAGGAGCAGGAATGCGACGACGAATAATCCGTTGTTCTCTGCCACATCCATAATCGCTGACAAGACCAGAAAACAGACGACGCCAAACCAGACGAAAGAGAACAACAGGAACATGCCGCCGAAGAGGAGTCGCAGCGTGTTGCTCGGGTTGAGAAGAAAGCTGACGGTCAACTGCTCGCCGGAATCGTCTTCCACTTTCAGGCCGCACCCGACCGACAGGTCTTCCGGTGCGACATCGGCCGGCGCTGGCGGCCTCGTCCCGGATGCAAAGGCTGAGTCGCCAGACTCGTCGTCCTCGAAGTAGACCTCTCCGCAATCCGGGCAGAATCGGCTCTCTTCAGTGATCAGCAGTTGCGTTCCGCACTCGCGGCAGAACTTGTCCTTGCCCGAACGCGAATCGCGACGGTCGTCTGGTTCGTGTCCGAGATACCGGTTGATCGTTTGTACGAGCCATTGCTTTTCGGTCCGCGTCAGAGCTGTCCCGAATGTTTCTTTCTTCGACACACCGTCGATTCTGATTCGATAAACGGGGACATCGTTCTCCGTGTAGGACACTTCCAGATTGGCGCGGGAAGTTTTGCTCAGCTCGATGTTCGACAGCTTTCTCCTGCCGAGAAACGATCGCTGAATACTCAGTCGATCCGGTTCGAGACACAGCATGAAGCTCTCAAATTTCATCCTGAGAGCGACATACCCCATGCCGAGCCCGACTGACGAGAAGACCGCAAAAAAGAGACCGACACCCCAGAGCGGAGGGCGGCCATCGCCTTCCCATTTCACTTCGGGGTTCACGGTCGCCCACAGAAAGATGAGGCCGACTGAAATCGTGATCGCCAGCCAGGCCAGTGCGAAGCAGCCCATCCCGCGAGCCCGTTTGCCACCAGGCGGGATGATCATCACGACTCGCGCGTCGGATGACTCGACAACTTCGATCGTGCTTTCGTCCGGGGGTGAGGTGATTTTCATTCACAAGCTCCACGATCTTAAATTGGTGTCACGCCGCTCGATTGGTCAGGCCCAGCCAACCGGGTCGGATTCGACCTGGCTGGCGAGCACGTCGAGTTCCGGAAACTGTCCACCGAGAATCTTCGCCAGACGTTCCATCGCCGGCCGTTCGGTTGCGTAGTGGCCAGGCAGGACGAGTGCGATGTCGAGCGTCCGCGCTTCGAGGCACGCGTGAAACCTGGCCTCACCGGTCAGCAGCACATCGCAGCCTTCGCTGGCCGCGTCGAGCATGAATTCCGCGGCCGCTCCACAGGCCGTGCCGACCCGCTTGACGACTCGCGCGGGACTTCCAACGAACTGTGTGTTCGTCACGCCGAGTGCCAGCTTCGCCCGCTCCAGAAATTCGGCGAGCGAAATCGCCTCATGCAGATCCCCGAACCGACCGGAACCGAGCCCCGCGGCCGGATCATTTCCCGATGAGACATCAGGACGGGCGACGCTCTCCGCCGCGCGAAGCGGCCGGATTGAGTGCAGCCCGAATGACTCGGCGAGCTGCTGATTGATCCCCGATCGGGCGCTGTCGTAGCTGGTGTGCGGTGAGTAAACCGCGACTCCCGCCTCGATCAGTTGCAGCAGCATTTGTCCTTCCGGATTCTCATCCGTGATCTGCTGGACGGCCCGAAACAACACCGGATGATGAGTCACCACAAGCTGAGCTTCCCGCTCAACGGCTTCCTGCGCGACGTCCGGGGTCAGCGTCAGGCACGTGACAATGCGCGAAACCTCACGCGACTCGCGGCCGATCAACAGCCCGGTGTTGTCCCAGGACTCGGAAAGAAACGGCGGTGCGAACTCGCGCAGAAACGCGAGGACTTCTCCTGTCTGCATGGCGACTCTCCTTCTTTTTCACTTTTGCAGAATCGACGGGTAGAGTGACCAACTCCGCCTCGCTGGACAATCTCAATCCAACCCGTTCCGATCCACTCATGACCGCTCACTTTGTTACGAAACGCCGAGTCGAATTTTCCGACACCGACATGGCTGGCATCATCCACTTTGCCAGCTATTACCGGTACATGGAGGAAGCCGAGCATCAGTTCTTCCGGTCGCTTGGCCTGAGCGTCATGCAGAAACACGACGAGCATACCGTGCTTGGCTGGCCACGCGTTTCGGCGAACTGCACCTTTTCGGCCCCGGCCCGGTTTGAAGACGTTCTGAAGATTTGCCTGACCGTCGAGCGAAAAGGCGTTAAGTCGTTGACCATGCGGTACGATTTTTCCCTCGATCAGGAAGGTGAGGAGAAACGGATCGCCACTGGTCGAATGAAAATTGCCTGCTGCCTCTGCCGACATGATCAACCGCTCGAATCGATTCCGATTCCCGCAGACATTGACCAGCTCATCCCCGAATCCGAAGACGGATCCGAATCATGACTGACGCCTCGACAAAAACTGCTGACGTGACGATCGCTGGCCTGACGAAGGAATTTCAGACGGCCGACGGAACACTTTCCATCCTCCGCGGAGTCGACATCGAGCTGAACCGTGGCGACGCGGTCGCAATCACCGGCCCGTCCGGTTCCGGCAAAAGCACGCTGCTGTACATCCTGGGCACGCTGGAATCCGCAACAGCGGGCACTGTTTCGATCCTCGACTATGATCCGGCGACGATGAGCGAAGCCGCTCTGGCGAAGTTTCGGAACGCCAACATCGGATTCATTTTCCAGGACCACCACCTGCTGCCGCAGTGCTCGGTCCTGGAGAACGTCCTCATTCCTCTTCTCGCCGGAGAGGGTGTTACGGAAGCAGACGCTGTCCGGGCCAGGCAGCTTCTCGACCGGGTCGGACTCGGCGAGCGGATTGAGCATCGACCGGCCCAACTGTCCGGCGGCGAGCGGCAGCGCGTCGCCGTCTGCCGCGCTTTGATCGGTCAGCCAGCGTTGTTGCTCGCCGATGAGCCGACAGGGAATCTCGACCAGGCGACGGCCGAGTCAATCGGGTCGCTACTACTCGAATTGAGCTCCGAGCAGAACGTGCTGCTGGTCTGTGTGACTCACAGCGCCGAACTGGCTGCGCGATTTCCAAAGCACCTGAAACTCCAGGATGGCCAGCTGGTGTCGAGAGCCGAGGGCTGATTCTACTTGTGGCCTCGTGCCGGTCGCCGCCTTCCTGTCCCTTGAATTCCTGTGGTCACGGAAAGAGATCCGTCAGTTGACGGGTTCGACCAAGCCGACAATGGACGTTCCGGCGCGTGATCGGTCAAGACGGCATTGATGGCGCTGTCCCGTTTGCGATTCACTCAAATCGGACCGAGCGGGTCATTGCTCAGGCAGTCATTCGGTGCGACCATTCACCGAGCCAGAGTCCGCGATCCCGTCCACACGGGCAAGTCTCGCGGGAACTTGAGACGAGTCCGCAACACCACGTAATCTGAACAGGGTGAAAATAACCGCTATGGGAAGAAGTTTCGAAAATCGCAAGCACTCAATCCTCAAGACGGCTGGCCAGAAGTCCAAGATCTATTCCAAGTATGGAAAACTGCTGTATGTCGTTGCCAGGAATGGAGTACCGGATCCCGAGGTCAATCCGGCGTTAAGGAGTCTGATTGATAAAGCCAAACGCGATCAGGTTCCCAGTCACGTGATTGAGAAGGCGATCGAAAAGGCAAAAGGCACGGGCGGCGAAGACTACGTAGCTGCCCGCTATGAAGGATTCGGCCCCAGCGGCTGCTCAGTCATCGTCGACTGCTTGACCGACAACGCAAACCGGACGATCACCGACGTCCGAAATTGCTTCACCAAGACCGGCTCCAAACTGGGTCCGGCCGGTTCGGTCGCCCATTTGTTTGATCACCTGGCGGTTTTGTCCTTCAAGGGGGATGACGAAGACCGGGTGCTGGAGGCCATGCTGGACGCCGACGTCGATGTTGACGACATCGAAAACAACGATGGCCAGCTCACGTTGTTTGCCCCAGCCAGCGAGTTCTACAAAGCCAAACAAGCGTTATCGGAGGCGTTTCCCGAAATCGAACTGGAAGTCGAGGAAATCACTTTCATCCCTCAGGCAAACGCCGAAATCAGCGCCGAAGACCTGCCCACGTTTGAAAAGTTCATCAACATGCTGAACGACTGCGATGACGTGCAGGACGTCTACCACAACGGCATCGTTCCCGAGCCGTCAGCTTGATCCGGGGAGGATTGATTGATTCCAGGACCGCGCGCGATTCAAACGCCGGGCATTAGCCCAGCATTAGCCGGTTGATCGGGAGACGCCTGCCCGTCGACCCGACATGTCGCCGACTTGATCAAATCTCTCAGTTTCAAGGGAAACCGATACAACTCATCGGAGAGGTCAGCGCAGCCGTCACATTGCATAACGGCTGATCAATCCCCGCCGGTACAACCAGAAATCGTGAATCGGCAGGCACCAAAAGAACGATCCTCACAATTGATGTCATTGTAATGAAACGGATCTTCATTCTGAGGACGGACGATGAACCTCCCGTGTGGATGGAAACGGGGAATGACTCGCATTTCGGCAGCAGGAGCCGCACTGATTCTCGCTGTGGCAGCTTTCCACTTCACACCCCGCCTGGTGCACTCCGAGGAAGCCGAGCCCGCGACTCTGACTCTTTCGGCACCCCCGGCGAAAGTCGTAGCGGCGCGAGCGAAGCCGGCTTTGCTCACCGAGAAGCCGACGGGCCATCAAATCCCGCATAAGAGCGAGGACGTCATTCGATACGGCGCTGATCAGGCTCACATGAGCCTGTTCGTCGACAATCAGTATCCCTCGGCGAAGCAGTGTGCCGAGTGCCATCCGACTCATTTTCGAGAATGGTCCGTCTCGCCGCACGCATACGCTCAGTTGAGCCCGGTCTTCAACTGCATGCAGAATGCCATCAAGATTCTGACGAACGGTACGAATAACGACTTCTGCATTCGCTGCCACACGACCGTCGGCATGCAGCTCGGCGAGAAAACAGACATGTCCCAGCTCGACCGGCATCCGACGGCCCGGGAAGGGATCACCTGCATTACCTGTCATCGAGTCAACCTTGAATACGGCAAGGGCTCTGGCCGTCGGGTGATCGTCAGTGGCGATATCACTCAGCCCGTTTATGGACCGCTCGGATCCAAAGTGCTGCAACAGGTGCTGGCCGACCCGGATCAGTATGGCGTCCTGGAAACCGCAGAGACGGGAAACCGATCCCGAAAGATTCATGGTGATGTTCAGCAGTTCTTCTCGATGGCCAGTCCTTCGTTCTGCGGAACCTGCCACGACGTCTTCGGCCCCAATGGTTTCCGTCTTGAAGATGCCTTCAGCGAATACAAAGCTTCTCCGGCAGCGAAAGAAGACGGCGTTTCCTGCCAGGACTGCCACATGGGCAAAGTCGCCGGCGAAGCTCGCGGCTACGTTGTGGAGCCGATCGCCCACATCGGAAACGCATGGACCACTCCACGAAGACGGACCAACCACATGATGCCGGGTCCGGATTACTCGATTCTGCATCCGGGACTGTTCCCGCATAACGTCGAGGCGATCCGCGAAGAAGGTGCTGAGGAAACCGCACCGGGAGCCGGCCTCGCCACAATGCGTCAGTGGCTGCAGTTCGACCATGAAGCCGCCTGGGGCACGGACCAGTTTGAGGCAACAATTCCAGAAGGCTACCAGTTCCCGGATGCCTGGAGAGAACCGACACGCCGGACAGAAGCCCGCCGAATCCTGAATGATCAATTCGAACTCCTGGCTGAGTACCGCCAGTTCGCGGCCGACACATTGCGTGCCGGATACAAGATGAGCAAGATCACCGAGCCATCCTGCGACCGCAGCGGCTTGCACTTCAAAGTGAAAGTCTGGAACGGCACCAGAGGTCACGGCACACCAACCGGCTTCGATGCCGAGCGGCTCGTCTGGCTCTACATCACGGTCTGGGACAGCACTGGCAAGGTCATTCACCAGTCTGGAGACCTTGATCCAAATGGCGACGTCCGCGACACGCACAGCTTCTACGTGCACAACGGCAAGGTTCCTCACGACCACCAGCTGTTCTCACTCCAGTCGAAATTCATCACTCGAAACATCCGCGGCGGTGAGCGCGAGCAGATTCTGCCGATCACATTCTCGCTTGATCCGCTGCCCTTCCTGCGGCCGGAGACGAGTGCGTTGAATGTTCAGGGACGCCCTTTCGCGGCCCGCAAGCACAAGCAGAATATTGAAGTCGGCGGAAGTCGCTGGGCGAAATACCACGTCCCGACCAAAGTCCTGACGGGCAACGGCCCCTACAACGTGCGAGTGCAGATGAAGGCCGGTATGGTGCCTGTCAACCTGGTCCATCGGATTTCGTTTGCCGGATTCGACTACGGACTGAATCCCAAAGAGGTCGCCCGCCGAATCGTCGACGGCCACCACGTTCTGTACGAAGAAAACTTCGTCTTCGATGTGCACAGCCGATCGCTGTCGCCGTAACCCGTCCCGCTTTCAACGTGAGAGCAAACATCGGACTTCCTGAGGGATCGCCTTCTCTTCCGCGGACTCTCCAGCAACGGCATCGACGAGGCAGAAAGATCAATGAGACCGACCTGGAACCTCACAAGATTTCTTGCCGCGACCGTTTGCGCTGCCGGGCTCGCTCACGCACAGTCTGCAGAACTCGTCCCGTTCTTCGAAGAGGACGCCGTTCAGCCGGTCGAACTTTCGGAAGCATACGAAGCGTCGGGTCACGTCCGCATTGAGGCCCTCGATGACGGACAGGGTGGGCACACAGATCACCCGCCGTACCCCGGCGACTACTTCTTCGGCTGGACACCGTACCAGGAAGAAGCACCGTGGTACTGGGAAATTGCAGAAGGATTTACACACGCCGTCGAAGCGCCGAGCGAGTCTCTTGCTCATCTGTCGGAAGGCCTCTTCTGTGCCGAGCATTTTCACTTCGAAACGAACCTGTCTCGCATGGCGATCGGCATTCAGGCCACACCGGACCGTCCGGCACTGTTAATCGAATGGAACGAAGGCTTTCTCGCGGAAGGTCCGCTCGGTGACCACATCGTGACTCCCTTTGGAGCCACATGGCGGCCCTCGTTGTGGGTCTTCGGTACGCACCGCGCCAATTTCGCCTATCGCCATCAACAGGGCAGCGTCAGCGATGGAGTCAGTGATCTGCAGTTCGCCGAGATTTCGCAGCGGCTCGACATTTTTGCTCAGCTGAACCTGACTGGTACGGAGCGGATCCTGTTCGGAATGCGTCCGCTCGATCAGGAAACGCACGGGCCTGCCAGCAGGCTGGGGCGAGAGTTCAACGGCTATGACTTCCAGGGTGGAAACTGGATTGACGGCTGGAACAACGATGTTCAGACGTTTTTCTTCGAGGGTGACTTCGGCGAAATCTTTCCGTACCTGGACTACCACGACAACTACCAGATTGACTACGGATTCACGATTGGCCGGCAACCCCTGATTGCTCAGCAGGGTCTGCTGATCAACGAGGACATGCTCGATGCCATGACAGTCACCCGGAACACTTTAAGCGGGAACGGCAACCTGAACCTGCGCATGACGGGCGTTTTTGCCTGGAACCGGGTCAGCCGCCACACGCAGCAGAACTTCCTGACAGTCCGCGACAGGAACTCAAAGCTGTTCGCACTGCTGACCGAGAGTGATTTCAAAACGAGCACCGTCAACGCCGACGTCGCGTATGTTCAATCGGAAGACGATCTGGGCTCGATGGTCTCGTGGGGAGTCAGCGGCATCCAGCGGCTCCACGGTTTTCGTAATCACTACAACACGTCGCTGCACTTTCTGGCCTCTCATCCCACAAGCGGGCGCGAGACTCCGACAACCGGTCAGGGCGAACTCCTGTTCTCGCGGACGTCCTGGACGCCGCATCACGGACTGGACCTGATTTACGTCAACGCGTTCTGGGGAATTGACCAGTACGCCTCAGCCACGCGCGGCCCTCTGATGGGTGGCCCTGCGGGTGGTGGAGTTGGCATTCTGTGGGCTCATACGGGGCTCGGCCAGTACGGCCCGCCGATCAACAACCAGACTGCGGATTCAGTCGGCGGCAGCGTCGGATACCAGTTGCAGTTTGACGGGACCCGTAAGCAGGTCATTTTCGAAGTGGGCGGCAAGGCCAGCACGGTCGACCCGCACAGCGACACGATTGCCTCGGGGATGCGATACCAGCAGGCCTGCGGTCAGCACAACGTCTGGATTCTGGACACCTACGTAGGAAAAACGGAAAGCCGGGATGTCGCGACGGGGGTTCGTGTCGAACTGCTGACAAAATTCTGAGCCACAGGTCATCTGCGTGGAGCTGGGATCGTTTGTCCGACTGCCAGCATTGACGAGGGGGTTCGACGAACACAACGGGCTGCTCAACCTACTTCCGCTCAAACGGTTTTCCGACAGGCGCGGCGAGTTCCCCCAGGACAGCATCAAACGCCTCCAGTGAGGCTCCATCTCCCGCTGCGTATTCGCGTGCCAGTTTGCCAACGACGTCGGCCCAATCCGCAGCCTGCCGACGACTGTTTTCGTCGGATGCGTTGAGATTTTCAATTTTCCCAAGCCATTCAACCACTTCCGCCAGTTGTTCCGGGAAGTCGTCTTTCAGTTTCCTGCCCGCTTCAGCAAGCAATCCCCAACCGCCTGCTGCACGTTCAACGAGGCAGCTGGAATAGTAACTCTCTTGTTTAACCTGACTGAACGCACGCAGCGAGGTTTCAATTTCAGTCAACAGGCCGACGACAAACTTCTGTCGATCCCGCACGTTGACTTTTCCACCGGTTCGACGGGACCAGAGCGTTGGCCCTTTCGCGTTCACATACTGATCTTCATGAAAGTTGTGACGCATCTCGCCCGTTGTCTGCCCGAGGAATTCCAACGGGATGCCGATTCCGTGGCCGGCATTCACGAGCGCTTCGTTTTCGACCAGATGACATTCCAGGCATCTCTTTGCCATGTCGTAAATCTGACTGGCCTGAACCATGCCGGCTTCCTCACAGCGTTCCCGCCGCCAATTCCGATGTTCCGCCGATTCCTGCTCAAAAGTGGTGCCGTTCGGCCCGTAAACGGCATGCGCGTTCAGCCACCCGTCGTCACCACCAGAGGCGCCGTGGCACGATTCGCAGGAGACCCCTGTCAAAGCACGAACCACTCCATGCCGGTCCGTCTGGCCGGTCGCGTGGCAACGCATGCAGATCCTTGATTCGCGGATTTTATCCTGGGCGATCCCCAGTTCCTCGGCGTAGCTTCCCGCGTTGGAATCACGCAGACGCAAATGTGAATTACGATGTGTCGAATTCATCCAGGACAAAGTTTCCGCACCATGACAACCCAGACAGGCCCGAACGCTCATCACCCGATCGGGGTCGACGCCCCTGGCTGCCTGGCCTGAAGCGGCGGGAGCAGGAGTTGCCACCTTCCGCGCGTCATCCTCAGCGCCGCTTGAAGCGACGTAACACGACGCCGAAACGGCCAGCACGAGAACGGCCGCGATCCATTTCATGATTCGCGTCCAACGTTGTATTGAGTCATCCACAGCGAAAAGTCCTGAAACGTACGATGATCCATCCCTGAAAATTACGCGTCCAGAAGGGAACTCCCGTCCCCAGTGAGACGCAATCCAGACACCATCCACCCGGATCCCGGCTGGCCGCAGCCGACTCAAAGTCGGACTGTTTACTCTTATCGACGAGGACTGACTACATCAGTTGGTCATCGCCTTCGCTGAATCCCGGGCAGAGATCGACAGTGACCATGCCGATCCTGTTTCCCGAATGTTGATTTTTGCCAACCGAGTTAGGCGGCCTTCTGGATATGGTCCGCCGTTCTGCCAATAATCCGCCGAGCATCTGTCAGTCGTTTCCAAATCAGTGGCTGTCTAACCTGGGCGGATCAAGGAATTCACAATGCACTCTCTGCGACACTGGCTCTGCCTCGGTTTCATTCTGCTTTGCCTCACGCATGCTGTCTCTGGAGCCGAATACTGGAATGAATTCCGAGGACCGACAGCCGATGGTCACTCCCCGTCAAAGGATATCCCGCTTGCCTGGAGCGAGAAGGAACACGTCACCTGGAAGACGGCGATTACAGGAAAGGCGTGGTCCTCACCCGTCGCGTGGGGAAATCAAATCTGGGTCACCAACGCCACTCCCGATGGCAAAAAGCTGTACGCCGTCTGCCTCGATGCAGAATCGGGAAAGACCGTGCACGACGTGACGGTTTTTGAGATCGCCAATCCGATGTTCTGCATCGGGTACAACAGCTACGCCAGCCCCACACCAGTCGTCGAGGGAAACCGCGTCTGGGTGCATTACGGAAGCGCCGGGACAGCCTGCCTTGATACCGAGACCGGCAAGACCGTCTGGTCGAGGCAGGATCTGCCGTGCGATCATCTCCGCGGCCCAGGCTCTTCACCGATCATTTTTCGGAATCTGCTTATTATCAACTTCGACGGAGCCGACCACCAATACGTCATCGCTCTCAACAAGGAAACCGGTAAGACCGAATGGAAGACCGATCGTTCGATAAATTACGGAACAGATAACGGAGACGCTAAAAAGGCCTACTGCACTCCCACCATTTTTGAGCACGATGGGCGGCTCCAGATGGTGAGCCCGGCTGCCGTTGCGACAATTTCGTACAACCCGCTGAACGGTGAGGAACTCTGGACCGTTTACCACGGCGGATACAACGCAGCCGCGCGGCCGATCTACAGCCACGGCCACGTTTACATCAATCTGGAAGGCGGCACGAGACTGCTGGCTGTCCGGCCGGACGGGACGGGAGACGTCACGAAAACTCACGTCAAATGGACGTGCGCAAAATCGACCCCAACCCGGCCTTCACAGCTCGTTGTCGGAGATCACATTTTCATGGTCAACGACAAGGGAGTCGCCTCGTGCCTCGACATCGAAACTGGCGAGCCAGTCTGGACGGAGCGGATGGAGGGACGACACAGTGCATCCCCGATTTACTCAAATGGACGAATCTACTTTTTCGATGAGGACGACGGCCACACAAGAGTCATCGCGGCGGATCCGAAAGAGTATCGACTGCTGGCTGATAATAAACTTGATGGTGGGTGCATGGCCTCGCCCGCTGTCGTCGAAGATTCACTTCTCATTCGGACGAGGACACATCTTTACCGGATTGATAATAAAGCTCCGTAGAGGCAGGCCCGGACGCTCACTTTCACTCAGGCAAGGCCATTCAAAGTACCCGTTGAATCATTAAACCGGTCCGCCTCGACACCCATTTTCTGAATCAGCGTCAGCAGGACGTTGGAAAGCGGAGGATGACTGTCGTTGTCAAAGGCCAGGTGCTGGCCGTGTTTCAGGCCGAAGGACTTTCCACCCGCAACCAGCAGAGGCAGATTCTTTGGTGAGTGCTCTCCGCCTTTGCCGGAATTCATGCCTGATCCGAACATGATCATCGTGTGATCGAGCATCGAGCCTTCGCCCTCGCTGGTCGACTTCAGGAACTGCATGAATCGGCCGAGACGTTCCAGGTGGAAGCGGTCAATTGTGGCGAGGCGTTGCAGCATGCCGGCGTCGCCGCCGTGGTGGGAAAGCTCGTGGTGATTCTCGCCTCCGCCGCCGTAGCCACCGGCTTCGCGTGACCATTCGAAGCTCACGATCCGCGTTGTGTCCGTCAGAAACGCGAGGTAGGAGACCTCCAGCATCACGTCGATCCACATCGGACGGTCGTGAGCGTTGTTTGGCTGGCTGTTGAGCTGCAGGCCTCGCTCGTCAATCTCCGGTTTAGGCACGTCAACCCAGGATTCCAGTCGCTGGACTCGCTGCTCGGTCTCGCGAACCGACCCGAGGTACTCATCGAGCTTCTTCTGATCGGTCTTACCAAGCTTTCGCTGTAACGACTGCGCCTCAGCAAGAACGCTGTCGAGAATCGATTTCTTCACCGCAAACTGTTTGAGTCTGGCGGCTCGATCGGATGCGTTATCAGGAACGAAGAGTCGATCGAACAGTCGCCGCGGAGAATTTTCTGCAGGCATCGGTGTCCCGCTGCGGTCAAACGAAAGCGTGTGCGAGTGGCCGGCCGATCCGGTACCCGACGCGTCGGCAATCTGCAGCGAGGAAAACCGAGTCTGCTGTCCGTGCAGCGTCGCCGCGATCTGATCGGCGGAAACGGTGTTGGCATAATCACTGCCAGGGACGGCCGTCAGATCGGCTCCGGTGAGCCAGGTGTCGGCTCCGCTGTGCCCGCCTTTGGAATTCGGATGGCCCAGGCCACTGATCACTGAAAAGTCAGCCCGGTGTTCTTTGAGTGTCTCCAGCGTCGGCGACAGTGTGTAATTCGCCCCGTCATTTTGCGGCATCCATTCGAGGATGTTGACGCCATTCGGGACGTAGCAGGAGATCATCCGCGGATGGACTCCAAACGATTTCTCCCAGGGTTTGTAGACGGACGGCGCAGCGGACGCGCGGGGAAGCATTGCGTCGAGAAGCGGAAGGCTCAGCGCGATTCCGGTTCCGCGGAGGACGTGGCGGCGCGGAATTCGTTTTGTCAGGGAGAAAAATGACATGAGAAGATCTCTCTGTTGAGAATAGTGTCACTCAGCAGGCTATCGAGTGAGGAACGGGTCTGAGGTAACGATGAACTGAATGAGGGCCGGCAGGTTCTTGTTTTGCCGCCGGACATGATTGACTGCAGCATTGACGTGTGGCTGGTCGGCAATACCCAGCTCACGGCCCAGCGCGTAGGTGTAGAGCTTGCCGGCCAGGCAGTTCAGGAACAGGTCTTCCTGTTTGAGGAGCACTTCCTGAAGGCCGTCGACTCCGGTGAACTCCGTGCCGTCAAGCATTTTCGACGAAGCGTCGATGTCCGGATCGTTGGGAGAGATGCGGCCTTTGTAGCCGAATCCCTCTTTGTCGCGCCACTCGCCGGCGGCGTTGAAATTTTCCAGGCCGAAGCCCAGCGGATCGATTTTGTTGTGACAGCGGGCACACTGCGGCAGCGAGCGGTGGATTTCGAGTCGCTGCCGGACAGTCGCTTTGTCGAGGCCTGGAACTTTCGGAGCGATGTCGCCGGCGTTGGCGACGGGGAGGCCGGGGTCGATGCCGAGTACATTTTTCATGACCCACGTACCGCGTTTAACAGGCGAGGTGCGGGTGCCGTTGGAGGTGATCGTCAGGATCGAGGCCTGCGTGACGATGCCGCCACGATGGACGCCGCTCGGAACTTTGACTTTGCGGAACTCGTCGCCACGCACATTCGGGATGCCATAGAAACGGGCGAGGCGTTCGTTGACGACCACGAAGTCTGAGCGGACGAAGAGACTGAGGCTCAGTCTGCTGTGGAGAATCTCTTTGAAGAATTCTTCCGACTCTTTAACGATCGACTCTTCCAGGTGGCGGTCGTAGCGCGGGTAGAGGTCCGCAGCGGGCGGGTTGGATCCGACCTCGCGGAGGCCCAGCCACTGGCCGGCGAAGTTCCTGACGAACTCGTCGGACTTCGGGTCGCTCAACATCCGGTCGACCTGAGCGGCGAGAGTCGCCGGATCGGTCAGCCGGTCCTGCTCTGCCAGGTTGAAGAGCTCCTCGTCCGGCATCGTGCTCCACAGAAAGTACGACAGCCGCGACGCGAGTTCGTAGCTTGTCAGCCGGCGCGGGCTTCCGCTTGCCGAACGCGTGCCAGCGATTGACGGTGCCGTGCCGGGCGAGGCTGGACGCCCCGGCGTCGTGGGCACTGCCGGTTTCGGAGTGGTGGGTTTCAGTGTCGGCGGTTCCGTTGTCGCTGGCTTCGGAGCCGCTGGTTCCGCTTTGGCCGCGAGGGCGCGGATGTAGGCTCGGTCGGTCGACGAGAATTTTGCGAGAGGAATACCGACAAGTTTTCCTCCGGAAACTTCCATTCGCACGGTGGCTCCGGTGAGCGAGATCAGCCGGCCAGAAAATTGACGACCGGACGAATCGCGGTATCGGCGGAACGAGTCGGACAGACGCGCTGGCGTCTCGTCTGGCGAGTCGGCGGCGGTGCCTTCTGAGTCGCGGCTCTGCTGAAATCTCGGCGAGACCGCAACCAGTCGAGAGAGCGCCGCCTCACCAGGAACCTGTTTCGGAGTTGGCAGCGCGGCCAGGGTCGCGTCGCTCTCCGGTTCGGCCAGGTACAGGAAATGCGGCGAGACGAGCACCGCGCTGAGCGGCGTTTTGATCGCCTCAACAAAGGACGGAGCGTCCTTTCGCACGAGGTCGTACAGGGCGAGCTTGATGTCGATTTCCGCATCGCTGACCGGGCGACGGTAGGCTCGCTTCATGAATCGGGCGAGGACGGCTCGCGCGTAGTCCCGTTCGCCGCTGTTCCGAGTGGGCGACTCGAACAGGACGAGCTGATGACTCAGCGGCGGCCATGTGGAATAGACCGGGCCTTCGAGCTCGACCCAGTCGATCAGCAGTTCCGGCCGGGCGAAATCGTCGTGGCCCTGCATCCAGAAGTTTTCAAGTTCTTTCGGGACGCTGTAGCCGTACTCGATCGAGATTCCAGCTCGCGGGATGGTCGACATCGTCGCGCGCGACTCGAAGATGCCGGGCTGACGAACTGCATTCGGAACGTCGTATTCGGCGACGACTCGCGGCTGGCCATTCAGGTTGGTCGAGAGTTTCAGACGAGGCGGTCCGTACTCGTACATCCGGTCTGTTTCGAAATGTTTCAGGTCGTTGACCAGTTGCTCGCGCAGCCACTACTCGCCTTTCGGGTTCTTCTGCATCTGCTCCTTCATGCGATGTTCGAGGAACCCTTTCGCCGATTCGACGACCTGTTTGCGGGTCGGCACGCGACCGGCGGCTCGGACGCGGATGATGTACTCGCCCCCGTGTTTGAGGGCGAAGTCGCGCATGCTGGGGTTCTTGTCCCAGCTGTTGTGGTGAATGACCTTGAATCCGTTTTCGACGGGATTCTTCGCTCCATGCACGATCAATCGCTGGCCGTCGTACTCGACGCGGCTGGAGTCGCCGTCGCCGACTTCGATTTCAAAACGCCACTTGATTGCCGGTGGCTGCGGACCCTCAACGAATGCCTGATCGAAGATCTGCCGGGCAGCTTTGTAGTACAGCTCCAGGTGAAGCGGCGAAATCGTCAGTGAGCGGCCGTTGTTGTCGAAGCCGCCTGACTGCGGATCCTGCGGGAAGCCGGCAGTGTCGAAGTCGACCCCGACGAGATCGCGAATCGTGTTGTGATACTCAACCCGGTTAAGCCGACGCAGCACAATCGTCGTGTCGCGGCGAACGAGCTCCGCCCGCACCATCTGCTCGGTGATCCAGTCGACGACGCGCGAGACCTCGCGCGAGGTTGGCTGCTTTTCGCCCTCCGGCGGCATCTCGTGACTGTTAAGAACGTTGACGACCTCACCCCAGTGGCCCTTCGTCGTAAGATCCAGAAAGTCGTTGGGGAGGCTCTCGTCAACGCGGAATTCGCCTTCCTGCAGATCCGGGCCGTGGCAACCCATGCAGAACTTTTTGAAGAATGGCTGAGCGATCCTGCGGAAGCCGTCGTCGTCAGCCGCCATCGTGGGCTCGGCGTCGGCGATGGCATCAGTCGAACTCGCCGGCTGAGCGACGACGATTCTCGTGGCAAGCACGACCGCCAGCACGACAACAGGGCCAAGCCATCGCCGGGTGCCGTAAACAGAAGTGCCAGAAAGATCCGGAGCACAGGTTTTCATCAGGTGTGACCTCAGAATCGCGAGCCATTTCACAGGTGCATACAGATGGGCATACTATCGACAACTGGCGGACGGATGGGAATCGTCTTACCACGGTGAGGGATTTTTCGTTGGACGTTCTGCCGTCGGAGATGCAAGTTTGTGTCTGGTTTGAGACGGCGCTGGATGTGTGATGTTCACGCAAAACGGCAACAATGGTTGTGCAAGCTTCGGTGCGCGTGGCTCGGCAGGAGCCTCGCCCTTCCGAGTGGAGACACGACGTGAACGACTAACGATAACGGTGCGGTTTCCCTGAGCGATCCGGGATGCCAGGAGCGGTCCGAGATTCTGCAGAGCCATTATTCATGACTGCACAGACTACCGACGACGCAGAAGCTGACGACGACGCACAGACTGACGACGACGCAGTTGCGGCCGCCGGAGATTCGGACGATGCCGCTGTGTCTGGTGGCTCCACTGTGAGGGCTGGTGGCAAATCTGTTGAAACGACGCTCGATGAATCGAGCTTTCCGGTTGACTCCGATTTGAACGCGACGGTTGATGTTCATTCCGTGCTGGCAGATGCCGCAGCGGCCGCTGAAGCGACCATCTCGGAAACGGACAACGCCGCTGACATCCTGGCGACCGTGCAGACCGCATGGCCGGACATCGCTGACGAACGGACGATCGACGAAAGCGGTGCTGTCGGAGTCGAGGGCTGTTCGCTTTTAGAGATGACGATCAAGTCCCGCGCCGGCGTCGAATCAACGTTGGACGAATCGCCTGCGGACGGCGAGCAACTGCACGTTTCCGAGCGGACGGTTGTCGAGCGCGGCAAGGAACTCCGACGAGCCGTCAGCGAGGATCACGCGGAATACGAGCTCGGTTTGAAGCTCGGCAGCGGCGGAATCGGCGTCGTTTACGAAGCGCGGCAGACGTCGATCAACCGGTCCGTCGCAGTCAAGATGCTTCAGGAAAAGGAAGCCGACGCGACTCAAAGCCGGAAGTTTCTCGAAGAAGCGGTCATCACTGGCGAGCTCGACCATCCCAACATCGTGCCGGTTTACGACCTCGGCCGAACGAAGGACGGTCAGCTTTTTTACGCCATGAAGCAGGTTCGAGGCACGCCGTGGCGGGACGTCCTGCGCACTCAGACGATGGAGGAGCGGCTGCGGATTCTGCTTCGGTCGTGCGATGCGGTTGCGTTCGCCCATTCGCGCGGAGTCGTCCATCGCGACCTCAAACCAGAGAACATCATGCTGGGCGAGTTCGGCGAAGTGCTTGTCATGGACTGGGGGCTCGCGCTTCATCGCGACCGGCATAACGAGAGCAACTCGTCGCTTGGCGGCACGCCGGGATTCATGGCCCCGGAAATGGTCATGGGGCCGATCGCTGCCATCGGCCCTCACAGCGACATTTACCTGCTGGGAGGGATCCTCTTTCAGATCATCACCGGGTACCCGCCGCACTCGGGTCGAGACCCGATGGCGTGTCTGTTGAACGCGGCCCGCAACCTGATTGAGCCCACAGAAGAATCCGGTGAGCTGCTCGAAATCGCTCTGAAGGCGATGGCGAAATCCGCGACGGACCGATTCGCGACAGTCAAAGAATTTCAGGCGGCGATCCGTGAGTACCTGTCTCATGACGAAAGCCTCGCTCTGGAATCGGACGCTCAGGACGCCGCAGAGCGGGCACGTCAGACCGGAGACTACAACACGTTTTCCGAAGCGGTTTACGGTTTCGGAAATGCTATCCGGCTGTGGGATGGCAACGACGGAGCTCACGCCGGGCTGACGGAGACGCGCGGAGACTACGCTCGCGCCGCGTGCGCGAAGGGCGACTTCGATCTGGGGCTGTCGGTCCTGCAACCGGAAGGCGCCGAGTTTGACGGGCTGCGTGATGAACTTCGCAACGGGCTGGCCGAACGCGAAGCTCGCACCGCGAAGTTGCGTCGCGCGCGGGTGATCAGGATCGGACTGGTGGCGTCGCTGCTGGTCGTGTCCTCTGTCGCGGCGGTCTGGATCAACTCGGAACGAAACGCGGCCGAGGCCAGCGCGAACCTCGCCAGCGAACAGCGGGACCGCGCTGAGAAGAACCACTCGCAGGCCGATCGGAATTTCAAACTCGCCAAGAGTGCCGTGGACGAGATGCTCACGAAGTCAGCCGCCGCACTGGAGGACGAACCCGGTCAGCACGAACTGCGGCAGGAGTTGCTGCGGAATGCGCAGCGACTTTACGCACGGCTTGTCGTCGACCGCCCGGACGATCCGGATCTGCAGTTTGAAATGGGACAGGCATGGAACCGGCTCGGAGATATCAACAAGGACCTTGGCGAATTTAATGCGGCAACGGAGGCTTACTCCACAGCGATTACGATTCAGACGGAGCTGTGCCGCCTGAACGCCGACGATCCGGAAATGCGGCGAGGGCTGGCCAGGACTCACGATTCGCTCGGCGAGAATTATCGAACGCTGCAGAAGAACTCTGAGGCCGAGGCTCAATACGACATCGCCCTTGCGCTGCTCAGTCGGCTTGTCGAGGCGGACGCGGACAACCGCGGCTATCGAGTTCAGCGAGGCAAGTCGCTCAATAATCTCGGACTGGTTTACTACCGAACCGACCGCGGCGACGAGGCTCATGCCGCCTTCAGCCAGGTCATTGCCGACCTGCTGAAACTCTCGCTGGAAGATGACACGCGACTGCAGCTCGCACGAGCCTCGGTCAATCGAGGCAGCATCAACACGAATCAAACTGCCAGGGCCGAGGCTCGGTTGCAGGACGCGCGAGACGATTTCGAACGCGCGATTTCGCTGCTGGATGAACTTCGCGGTACGTCTCCGCGAAAAGCCGAACTCCGACTGGACCTGTGCAAAGCACATCTGGGTCTCGGAAATCTCCTCGTGCGGGACCGGGACAACCGCGACATTCTGAAAGCCGAACACCACATTCAGATCAGCTTTGAGCTGGCCGACGGGCTCGTTACGGATTTCAGCAAGGTCACCGAGTATCGCCGCGAGCGGGACAACACGCTCAACAGCCTGGCCGCCGTTTACTACTACGACGAAAAGTATGCCGAGGCCGCGAAAGCCTGGGCCCGCGTCCGCCAGGAAGCGCAACGGCTGTTTGACGAGCAGCCGGAGGTTCCGGAAAACCAGAGTCAGCTCGGCCGGGCACTGAGCAATCTCGGTGTCGCCCACAACAAACTTCAGAGTTACGAGGAGGCCCGCAAAGTTCTCGTCGAGGCTCGCGACCATCTTCGCGCTGCGGCGACGGCGAATTCAGACAACCCCGATTTCAAGCGATACCAGCGAAACGCACTGCGAAGCCTCACAGAAGCGTACCTCGGTCTCGGCGATCACAAAGCGGCTCGGCAATCAACGCTGGAAGTTGTTGAGATTTATCCCGAGGTTTCCAGCGAGCTGTATGTGCAGTCTCGGAAGATGGCGCTGTGCGTCGCCGCCCTGGCCAGTGATGACAGCCTGACCGATGCTCAGCGGGCAGAACTTCGAACAGACTACGTGTTAACCGCAGTTCAGCTGCTTGAGAAGTCGAGCCGACGCGCGGTCGAGGATGGCTCAAACAAATATAGAAAGTCGATCATCGACGCTCAGCCGGACTTCGATTCCATCCGGGATGAGCCGATGTTTCGGAAACTGGTCGACAAATTCGACGTTGACTGACAGACGGTTCAGCTACAGTCTTGTCGTTCTTCCCTCCAGAATTCTTCCCCTGTTCTGTTTTCACTCATGACCAACGAACCTGTCAAAATTGCGGTCAACCGGACAATGGTCGGCCTCATTTCGCTGGTCTGCCTGTCGAGCTGGCTGTTCCTTTACTTTCGAAACCCGAATGCCGAGGGCGATTTGCTGTTGTGGCAGGGTGGTCTGATGCGTGCCGGACTTCTTATGGGCGCGTTATGGATCGCGCTTCCGACAAAGAACCGCGACGCCGCCTGGGCCAATGTGTCGCCGTGGACGCTGGCCGGATTGATCGGCTGCGTCATCGGAATCGCCCGTTTCCCACGAATGTTTGTGCCTTTGCTGGCCATCCTGGCAGTTGTTGGTTTTTTCCTTCGGCCTCGCAAAACCGCTCGTGACCAGCGTCCCGATCGTAAATGGGACAGCCGCTGACAACGGCCGGCATCCTGCTTTCGGAGCGAGTTCCACGCAGAGGTCGGGTATTATCCGAGGCCTGTCACGCGAATCCGTTATGCCGATACTTCTCATCAATTGGTCTGGCAGATTGCCGCCCTCGCCACAGGAGAGTCACGATGAAACGTAACCGTCGAGAATTTCTGGAAGACGTGAGTTCAGGAATGCTGATCGCCGGCCTGGGAGCCGGACTGGCGGGCGACCTGGGAATCTCCACAGCGGCCGCCGGCGAGGAAGACCTCGAACTGAATTTTGGTGAGCTCGATTCACTGGTCGGGCAGATGCAGGACACGCCGCCGGAGAAGCTCCAGCCGATCCTCATCAAGCAGTACCAGGAAGGCACTGTGGATCTGCGGCAGCTCATCGCCGCTGCGGCCCTCGCCAATGCAGAGACGTTCGGCGGCCAGGACTACGTCGGCTTCCACACAGAAATGGCGCTGTTGCCGGCTCTGCAGATGACGGCCGATCTGCCGAAAGACCGTGCCGCCCTCCCCGTCTTCAAGGTTCTTTATCGAAACACGCAGCGGATTCAGGACAGCGGTCTGTCAAAAACGAAGACGCTCAAAAAAGTGAAGCCGGCGGAGCTGCCTGCCGGTACGGATGAAGGCCCGCTTCTGCTCGAAGCGTCCCGTGCGGCCGATATGGAGCGGGGCGAACGGGTCTTCGCCGCGGCGATGCAGAAATCTCCGAAGCACGCCTACAACCAGTTGCTGTGGGCCGTTCAGGACAATTCCAATGTGCATCGATTCGCGCTGGCTCACCGGGCCTGGAAGCTGATCGATGTTGTGGGCGTCGAGCATGCTCACACTCTGCTGAGGCAGTGCATTCGCTTCTGCGTCCATCAGGAGCCGGGCATTCAGCAATACGTGAAACGTCGCAATCTCACGGTCGAACCGATGCGAGCGGCGATCACGAGAATTGTCGATCAGTATCGCCTGCTGGATCGTCGGGCCGGCACGTTGAAAGCCGACGACGCCTGGCTGGAGAACATGTCCGCATACATTTTCTCGCATACGGACGAAGAATCGATGGACGCGGTGGCCGCGGCACTGCAGGAAGGATTCGCACCGGAGTCGGTCGCGCAGGCCATCTCTCTCGCCGCGAATCACCTTGTCCTGCGGCAGGACCGGTTCACCGAGGACAGCTGGCGATCTCACGGAGCCACTCCAGGCGTCCATGCTTCCGACGCGGCGAACGCATGGCGAAACATGATCGGCGTTTCGACACCTCGCAACGTCATGGTCGGGCTTCTGGTCAGTGCCTGGAACTGCGGCGGCTCAAAGAGTTTCAGCAGCTACGACCCACTTCCCCATGCCGAAGACCTGGGCAAACTGAAATCGACGTCGCAGGAAGCGCTGCTTGCCGAGGCCGAAGACGCAATCCGCCAGAACGACCAGAAACGGGCGGCGGCCGCGATTGGTCTTTACGGCCAGAAAGGACACGCGACGCGACCGGCGATGGACCTCATGCTGAAATACGCGATCAGCGAGGACGGTCGGCTTCACTCCGAAAAATACTACCGGACAGTCACCGAGGAATACGCACTGACCAATCCCGCCTTCCGTTGGCGACAAGTGACGGCCCTTGCGCGTGTCACGGCCAGCGCCTACGGATACAGCGTCGATGATCAGAAGGGGTTCCGCGCGGCCGGATACGACGAAGCCTGCCGACTGCTCAACGTCGAGGTGTGAGTCTCTTTGATGAACCTGTGACACGAAGCCCGGTTTCCGTGAAGCCGGGCTTCTTTTTCGTAGGCCGGATCCAGCGCCGCTCCGGCAGTCCTGCTGTCATGAACCGTTCCAATTGCGGAAACGGCGTTGCGCCTGGTCCGGCCTTCGGCAGATGCGTTCCTCACGCACTCGACGATTCGGAATCGGGGATGTCTGCGACCAGTGCCCAGTAGAGAGCGAAGTGCCGCGCGACGTCCCGCATTTGATCGAAGTCAAACGGTTTCGAGATAAACGAGCAGGCTCCGTTGGCGTACGCGTGCAGGATGTCCGATTCCTGCTTGCTGGATGTCAGCATGACGACCGGCACTCGCGCGAGTCGTTCGTCGGCCCGCATTTCCGCGAGCACCTCGAAGCCGGATTTTCGCGGCATGTTGATGTCCATCAGAACCAGTCCCGGCCGACGGGAATTCTGATAAGGCATTTCGCCGCGAAGATAGCAGAGGGCCTCCTCACCGCCGTTGACCGTTTCGACAAAATTGACGAGCGGGCAATCGACGAAGGCCTCTTTAAGCAGCACCACATCGTCGTCGCTGTCATCGACAATCAAGACCTCGATGGGTCGAGTTTCCGCAGCCGATTCGAGTGTGTCCGGTTCACTGAGTCGGAACTCCGCGTGACCTGGCGAATGCGGCCCGGCCAGCGACGGCAGCCTGGCGACGTGCGACCAGTACATCGCGAATCGCTGAATCAGCGTTCGCCGATCCGCTTCGGACTCGGGCTTGCAGACGAACGAGCAGGCTCCGTGACTGTACGCGTTCAGCACGTCCGCTTCGGCATGGCCGTTTGTGACGATGACGACCGGGATCACTCGCAGCTCGTCGTCACTTTTCATTTCGGCGAGCAGTTCGAGCTCAGTCGAAAGGTTCGGCCGCTCGGGCGTTTCCGGCAGGCAAAGGTGGAGCAGGACGAGCGACGGCTGGACCGCGTCTTTAAAGGGTGCCTCACCGCGAAGAGACGCGAGAGCTTCCGCAGTCGTGTTGACAACCTGAGCAATGTTCAACAGACCCGTTTCCTCAAACTCGTTCCGCAGCCACTGCTCGTCGCGCGACTCTCCCTCGACGAGAAGAATCTGCGGCTGCGTGCCCTGCGCAACCTGTCTGAATTTTGACTTTCCCACGAAGTCCTGGCCCTTGCTGATGCGAATTTTTGTTCTCATTACCATAGCACAAATGGCAGAGAAATCGCTGATCGCGTGACTGCCCGACTTTGTTACCCGGCATCCCGCAAATACTGCCGCAAAAAATGTCCGGGTAAGAAATAAAACCGGCTGCCTGCGAACGGCCGTTCCACGTTTGGTTCTCTTTTTCGGTTCGGCGGCGAGCTTCACGTCCTCGCCGGGTTCGGTCTGTTCGCTACCCTGCTTCGCCTCCAGCACGAAGCCGCCCCGCTTGTGGAGATCGATCCGCCCCGGACTGGTCGAGCCGTCCAGATTCTGAAACGTGACGTCCCGCCGCTCGGCACCAACCGCGGAATTCTGGTTTGACCACGCACTATGTTGATTTCGGAGCCGGCCGGAGCATCTGGAAGCCTCGCCACGCGTAGGCGGCTCCGCTGTAGACGGTGATTGCGACGGCAGCCCACAGGAACAGGTCCCGCGTCAGCAGCCAGCCTTCGTTGTTCTGCAGGCTGGGGGAGATCACCACAAGGCTTCCAAAAACAGCAGCACACTGCAGGACCATTTTGATCTTGCCGATCCACACCGCTGAGAAATCTTTGCCGGCCTGTTCGAGGAAGGCTCGCAGTCCGGTGACGAACATCTCGCGGGAGATCACGGCGATGACCATCCACGCGTTGACTCCGGACACGTCTTTCTTTTCGAGCAGAAAAACGAAGGTCCCGCAGATGATGATCTTGTCCACAAACGGGTCGAGGATGCGGCCCAGAGTTGTGACCTGCCCGTATTTTCTCGCCACGTAACCGTCGACGGCGTCGGTCGCGGCCGCGAACGCGAACAAAGCGGCCGCCCACATCCAGTAGCCCTCGATCGGGGCGATCCAGTTGTGCTCGGCGTAAATCATCGCGAACAGCACAAACGACAGTAGCAGTCGGCAGGTCGTGATGAGGTTCGGCAGGTTGAGCGACTTCGCGTCAATCGGGGCCGGCGGTTCCGGCCGCACGGGAGCGCTCGTCGAAGATTCCTCGTGCTGCGACATGTCAACGGTTTCTGTTCGAACAGCGGGCTGGCTGGGCTTCCTGCGGCACAGCTCAGGGAGTGTCGCAGATTGTCCACGATGATCAACGATCCGACCCATCAGGCCGGACGTGGGCGTCCGTCCTACGCGCGTTTTTTCGATACTACTGCTTCCTGGCGCCGAACTTCACCGGCAGTGGGTGTCCCAGAGTGTCTCCGTTCGGCTTGAATCCCTTGCCGTCGATGTCGACGAAGACTGGATTATGGAACGCGGCCGGGTGGTGCTGGCCCCAGGTGGGGCCGTGGATTTTTCCGAGCGTTCGTCCGTCGGCTCCCGTGACGACGATCAGGTGAGCGTCCTCTTTCAGTTCCAGCTGCAGCTTCTCTTCGAACTTCACGACGCCGCTGCGGAACATGTTGGGTGAGGTTGCTTTGCGGTAGTGGTGCTTCTTGTCGATGCGGCCGTTGACCAGGACGAAGACGCGGTCGATGTCGAGCCAGTTCGGACACTGAACTCGCACGTCGATCTCGACCTTGCCGGATTTCGCTTCGAGGTCCTGGCCTCCGATGACCGAGCCCTTGCTGCCGGCTTCTCTCATTGAGACTTCCAGGAACGGTCCGTTCGACATGATGAGTGCTCCGGCCTCGGCGGCTCGGACAATGTCGAGCGGTTTGACCTTGGCCGGGTCATCGGTCGGCGACTTCAGCCAGTTCCGCAGCCAGCCGGATTCGTGGTAGTTGTAATGCGCGTCCGTGTTGACGACGCCGACAAACCGCCGGCCCTGATTGAGCATCTGCAGCCAGTTGAAGATTCGGTTATTGCCTTTGTAGGTCGAGGCCGTGACTTCGGGGTCGAGCGTCAGGATGTCCGGGACCGGGTGAATTTCGACGACGTCGATATGAGGCAGAATTCGAGGGTGACCTTCATCGGGCTCGCCGTCGCCGTTTCGGTCACGGAACATCCAGCCGAAGTCCGGATGGTTGATCTGCAGCAGTTTCTCGGCATTGTCGTCCCAGCGCGAAAGCCGCTCGATCTGCTTCTCGACATCGGTGTCCGTGACCGGTCCGCCGCCGTCCTGCAGATGCGGTTTGTGTTTCAGCGGGAACGCGTTCTGGTGGTTCAGCAGCAGCGGACTTCCTGTGAGCTCCATCCCAGTACACGTGCCCATGAATTCGCCAATGTTGAGCCGATCGATGTGCGGCTGATACGTGTCGATGCGGTTGTGCTCGGTACACGGAGCAAACTCGATGTGGTCTGCGGCGAGGTTCAGGATCCGACCGAGCTGGCTGCCGGTGTTGTCTCCCGACGGCGAAGAGTGGCTGTGGAAATCGCTGCTGATCCAGCCGGTCGTATCGACAACGCGTTTCAGTTTTCCGGTCAAAGAAACCGTCTTCCCGGCCGGCACGGTCAGATCGGTAAAGATGGCGTCATACTCGGGGCCGTGGGCGATGATGACTTCGTAATCGCCAGGCGGGATCATTTCCTCAAAGGTGCCTCGCGGAGCGTACCGCAGACTTTGCACTCGGAAGTCGGATGACTGCGGTCCCCACGAAAACTGTTTCGCGGTGTCCTTTGCAAAGAACTCGACCTTGCACGGGATCGGTTTTCCGACCGCGTCCGTGAATTCAGCTTTGACGGTTCCCGGGTTCCAGTTGGGGAGCTTTCCAACCAGCGCGACCTGACCCTCGGTGCCATCGATCACTTTGGGGCGGTCCTTGAAATCGGAACCGAGTTCGAGACCAAGTACCTCGACCGAGTGCGAGTACGTTCCTTTCGGCACTCGTGTCTTCGCGCGGCCGTCTGGTCCGGTGACCACGCTGCCCCAGACCGCATCGTCCTGCCTGAGCGTGATGCGGGCCCCCGCGATCGGGCGGTCGCTGGCGTCCGTGTAGTGGAAGCGAAGCGGGTACGTTGTCTCGCCGGCGTTTTCCGCGGCGATCGCACGGACGTCCGGCAGGTCGGTCGCGGGGAAGACTCGCCGTTTCAGCTCGAACGATTTCCCTGGCGGCAGCATGACTTTGCGGTTTGCGGCCGCGGATTCGTAACGCAGCGTCGAGGTTCGCGAGTTACTGTCGGAGGCGATCGCGAAACCAGGTGCCTCAAAGCCGTACGCCTGGCCCCAGTGCCGATCGTGGACCCAGTACAGCTTCTCCGTCCCGTTGGGCGCTTTGAGGATGTCCTCGTTTCGCGAGTCGATCCGCATGTCGTCTTCCAGCGGCACCGTCATCGGAGAATCGGTCTCGTTCGTGTACTTGCTGGTCACGTCGAGATACTTCACACCCGGGCTCAGCGAGTACGTCACCAGAACGGTCGGCCGAGTCCCCGTGCCCTTCGACTGGACGCGGACCGAGCGACGGTCGCCCTGGTTCGAAGCTCCCAGCGGCAGGTTGATCCCGTTACCTTTGGCGTCGAGGACCTCGCTGGACCGATACGGAAAGGCCCTCGCCCCCGGATAGAACGCGCTGAGCTGATCGCTCTGAGCGTGCCGGACAGTCAGGTCGATCAGACACCCGCCAACATCCCGAACCGTCATATTCGCGTTTCGACTGGCGAGCGGCTGAGCGATCACTGCGGTCAGATGCTCGTTTCGTAGAACGTAGTCGCCGTAAATCGCGTCGACCTCTTTGCCTTTCGGCGCGAAGGCTTCCCAGTTGGTTTTGTCGAGCCGAGCGACCTCAACTTGATCGACCTGCTGAAACGCGGCATTGAGGCACAAAGCCACTGCGATGATCAGAACTGTCGACACACCTGCGAAACGCTTCATGGTGAATTCTCCAGAAAGGGGCATCCTTCGTCTCGGCAGAGTAACGGGGCCGCCAAATGTCCGGAAGCGGCGCGACTGACGGTTCGCGGGGCTGGCTGCCGAGAGTCGAGCGCCAGCTGAGTGGTTCGAGCCTTCACTCCGGTCTGCTATCATCCCGGCTCAACGTGAGTTCAGTTTTCCGGAATCGGCAATGAGCACTCAGTCAGAACCCGCGATCCCACTTCAACCCGGCAGTGAGCCTCTCCGCGCGGTCGCGGTGATCGACATCGGCACAACGTCGATTCGGATGGCCATCGGAGAGATTCATGGGAACGGCGGAACCCGCACGCTCGAAACGCTTTCGCGAGCGGTGGCGATCGGCAAGGACACGTTCACAAACGGGACGATCAAACGGGCAACGATCGAAGATTGCGTGCGGGCCCTGACAAGTTACCGCGAGGTGCTCGACTCTTACGGCATCCTCGAAAGCGGTGCCCTGCGCTGCGTCGCGACGAGTGCAGTGCGCGAGGCGTCGAACCGGCTCTCTTTCGTCGACCGAATTTATATTGCCACTGGAATTCAAGTGGACGTTCTCGACGAAGCCGAAGTCAGCCGTGTGACGTTTCTGGGGATCCAGCCAACTTTGCGGGAAGAAGATCTCGCGGCCGCTCGATCGGTGGTCGTCGAAGTGGGTGGCGGCAGCACTGAGGTGCTCGTCGTTCACAAGTCGAAAGTGGAATTCTCGCAGACGTACAATCTGGGCTCGCTGCGGCTTCGTGAGACGCTCGGTTCACTGCGAATGCCGGTCCGTAAACAGCGGCAGATCATGGAGAATCAGATCGGCCGGTTTGTCCATCAGGCGGTCCAGCAGGTTTCGACGATCGGCGAAGCGCCGGCTGAGATCGTCGTTCTCGGAAGCGACTGCCGATTCGCCGCCGCGCAGCTCGTACCGAATCAGGTCGAGGAATCGCTCCCGACAATTCCGCTGGAAGCGTTCGAGGAATTCGTCGACGTCATGTTTCGCCTGCCCGTCGACGAGATCGTTCATGACTACCACCTGACGTATCCCGACGCGGAAACGCTGGCGCCGGCATTGCTCACTGTGCTGTCTTTCGCACGCGGGCTCGGCACGAGTCAGATTCGGATTTCGAACGTCAATCTGCGTGACGGCCTGCTTCAGGAAATGGCCAGTCAGGGTGTCTGGAGCGGAGATTTTACGGAGCAGGTGATGAATTCGGCTGTCGATATCGGCCGTCACTATGCGGTCGACGAGAATCACGCGGCGCATGTGGCTCACCTGTCCGGCCTCCTGTTTGATGCGATGACGTCGCAGCATCGGCTTGCCAACCAGTATCGAGTCATGTTGAAACTGGCGGCAATGCTGCATGAGATCGGTTTGTTCGTTGGCATCGCCGGCTACCACAAACATTCGATGTACCTCATTCAGAACAGCGAGCTGTTTGGACTGAGTCGCCGTGACCTGCGGCTGGTGGCGCAGGTGGCGAGGTATCATCGCCGCGCCGCACCGAAACCCAGCCACACGGGATACGCGAGCCTCAGTCGCGAGGAGCGTGTGATCGTGTCCAAGCTGGCGTCCATCCTGCGTGTCGCGGACGGGCTCGACCGGTCCTACAGTCAGCGGATCCACGAGCTGACGTGCGAGATCAAGCGAGACCGTCTGATCATTTCTGTACCGGGCGTCGAAGATCTTTCGCTCGAGCAGATTGCGCTGAAACAGTCGTGCGGCCTGTTCGAGGACACGTACGGAATCTCCGTTTTACTGAGATAGACTCAAACCAGATTGTTTAACCCGCCGCCACAGGCAAGGCTGCTCGCAATTCAATTTGCCTTGCCTCCGGCGGCGGGTTAAGCGGACATTTTTTCTGAAACGACACCATGGCCGACAGCGATACACAATTTTTCAACCGCGAACTCAGCTGGCTGGAATTCAACCAGCGAGTGCTCGATGAGGCGCGCGACGAGTCGATTCCGCTTCTGGAGCGACTCAAGTTTCTCGCGATTACGGCCGCGAATCTCGATGAGTTTGTCATGGTTCGCGTCGGTGGTCTGCAGACGCTCGCCGACCGAGGCAGCACGCGGCGTGACCCCGCCGGGATGACCTGCGAGGAACAGCTTGTCGCGATCTCGCGGCGGACTCATAAGCTGGTCAGCGATCAGTACGAATGCTGGCTGCAGGAACTCGCCCCGCGGATTGGCGACGCCGGGCTGCGAATGTTTCGCCCGGCGGACCTCTCGACGTCTCAGGTGAGATACCTCACACAGTTCTTTTCTGAAGAGGTGTTCTCGGTCCTCGCCCCGCTGGCCGTCAGAGGACAGGTGCCGCTTCTGGCCAATCGCGGCGTCAGCATCTGCGTTCGACTGGAACGGGAAAAAACCGGCGAAAACGGCAAGCCGGAAATAGAAACGCGTTACGTCTTCATCCCGTTTGGCAACGTGACGCGGCGAATTGTCACGCTGCCTTCCGAAGGCCAGTACTCGTTCGTGCTGCTGGAAGATTTGATTGCGATGTTTGCAACTGAGTTCTTTCCCGACGAGAAAATCATCGACTGTGCCCCGTTCCGAGTCACCCGAAACGCGGACGTGGAGATTCAGGAAGAAGAGGCCTCCGACCTGCTCGCGCAGATGCGGGAGCTGTTGACAGCTCGAAAGGAAAGCGACTGCGTTCGCCTCGAAGTCGCTGCTGAGGCATCGCCCGAACTGGTCGGTTTCCTGCAGAAGTCATTGCGGGTTCCGGATCGGGATGTCTACCGCTGCGACGGGCCGCTTGACCTGTCCGCACTGATGCAGCTGGCCGAGGCGGGTATCGGAGACGAGAACCGCTACGAGTCCCGGCTGCCGATGCAGACCCCCGATGTCGACCCGCTGGAAAATATCTTTGAGACAATCGCGCGGCGGGACGTGCTTCTTTATCACCCGTACGACAGCTTTGACCCCGTCGTGCAGCTGGTCGAGCAGGCGGCCGACGATCCCGACGTGCTCGCCGTTAAACAGACCCTCTACCGAACCAGCCGAAACAGTCCGATCATCTCTGCGCTGGCCAGAGCCGCTCAAAACGGAAAACACGTGACGGTTTTTATCGAGCTCAAAGCAAGGTTCGATGAACAGCGAAACATTGAGGGCGCGCGTTCGCTGGAGCGAGCCGGCGTGCAGGTTTTTTACGGAGTCAAAGGGCTGAAGACTCACGCGAAGATCTGCATCATCGTGCGACGCGAGCCGCAGGGCATTCAGCGTTACGTTCACTTTGGCACGGGCAATTACAACGAGGCCACCGCCCGCATCTACAGCGACGTGAGCCTGCTGACCTGCCACGACGAATTCGGCAGGGATGCGATGTCATTTTTCAATGCGATCACCGGGCATTCCCAGCCGCAGCCGTTTCGCCGTCTGGCCGCAGCTCCCTTCGGGCTTCGCGACCGGCTCCGCGAAATGATCGAAGCCGAAATTCAGTTCAGCAGGCAGGGACAGAAAGCAAAAATCACAGCCAAGCTCAATTCACTTGTCGACCCCGAGCTCATCAAGCTGCTTTACAAAGCGTCACTGGCAGGCGTCAAAATCCGGCTCAATATTCGAGGCATCTGCTGTCTGCGGCCAGGTGTCGAGGGGCTCAGTGAGAACATTGAAGTGGTCAATATTATCGACCGGTTTCTTGAGCACGCCCGGATAGCGCACTTCCACCACGGCGGAGATAATCACGTGCTGATCTCCAGTGCCGACTGGATGCCTCGCAACCTCGACCGCCGAATTGAACTGCTTGTTCCGATCGACGAGCCTGCCTGCCGAAATCGATTGATCGATATTCTGTCATGCTATTTCAAAGACAGGATCAAAGGCCGACGGCTTCAGCTGGACGGAACCTGGCAACCGATTGACAAGCGGGCATCCAGTCTGAAAGTTCCCGCACAGGAATGGATCTACACGCAGACCCGGCAACTGTTTGAGCGGGCCGAGATCTCACGCAAGACAGCGTTCGAGCCGCACCGCGCACCGAAACACAAATAAACCTGGTGAGCGGAACCGGCGGACGATCAGAAGACGATCAGAAACTGCCAACGGGATTTGTGACACTCGATTCCACATCGACGATACGTGCCGTCGGTTTGGCGAGGTCCACGAGAACCGGTTCCCGCGTGTCGACTTTGGCCACATTGCCGGCCGCGTCTCGAGCGATCAGCCGGATGAAAAGTCGCGGTGCGATGTCTCGACCGACCGTCCAGATGTAACGCCCGGTGTCCGGCATCCAGTCAGAAACGGGCTCCCACGGGCCGTTCGGATTGGCTGAGTACGACAGCGAAACCGGCTGTTCCGCCAGCTTGCTGTCCTGAATCTCCCACGTAATCAGAATTCGGTTCGAGTTTCGGCCCGTTCCCTGCTGAAGCGGGAGCAGGTTGACAACCGGCGGCGATGAGTCCGCAACGATCACGATATCCGGCTGCTGATTTGTCTGCGGCGGTGGATCGACCAGACCCGCTCCACTGACAACCCGCATCGTGAATCCGTAGATCCCGTCGCCCGGAACTTCGACTTCAAACGGACTCTGGCGGTCTTCGTCCATGCCGTATCGGAACCACTTTTCCCCGTTATTCTGCGTGACGTACAGCTCGACCGAACTCACACCGGACGGTCCGACATCGTCGATCTGGTAGTCGATGTGGAATTTGCGGCTGTTGACGGTCCGGTAACCCGGATCACGCTGCGGCTCGTTAAAAGTCGGAAACTGCCTCGCGTCACCCGGCCGGCTCGACACAAACGAGTCATTGCGGGCAATGGTCTGGCCTGGCCGAATCGTCTGATTGAACTCATTCGAGGCGCCAGGTGGATTCATCGAGAAGGGGTCGGTCGTGCCGGAGCCCCGCGGAAGCGTCTGCGATTGGCGACCGCCCTGCTGAGCCGGTTGCCAGTCATCCGCCTGGGCCAGCGGTCGAGGTGTTGTGTTCGGCCCGTAATCTGAACCACGAGGAAACTGTGTCGCTGTTTGAGGCGGTGCCTGAATCGCGTAGGGATTCTGGCTTGGGACGGGCGTCAGTCTGGCGGAATCGGTCGGGATGCTGAGAGGTGAACCCGTCAGGCCCGGATTCGGAAGCCGCCTGGGACCGACGAACCGACTGGGGTCAGAAATAACGTCGGGAGGAAGCGTCAGGCCAGGAGTCGCGCTCGCAACAGGACCACGCAGGTCGGGAACTCCAGGTGCCTGCCCTGGTCCAGCCGGGGCCACCCGAATCGTGCTTTGAGCCGTTGCCACGTTGCCGGCCCGGTCTCGAATTCGACCCTGAACCGAGACGATGCCTCCCAGAGGAACGGACCATGACGTCTGGCCGCTTGCTGCTGGAAGAACGCCCACCTGCTGCCACTCCGCGTTGCCGGTCTGGCTGTATTCCAGAGAGAGCGATTCAGGATCGACAGCCTCGTCAATCGAGTTCCAGGAAAGCTGAACCTGGCCAGCCTGCCCCTGCTGCAACGAGAGCTGAAGTGTCGGCAGCGTCGAGTCAACAATGACGATCAGGCCTGGCTGCATCACCGGGCCACCCGGGTGCAACTGGTTGTTGCGGTCGACAGTCTGCACCGTGAACCAGTATTCGCCATCGCCGGATGTCTTGAAATTGAATTTCCCTTCATCAGGACCGACAGTCTGAACGTGACGCCACTCCGCTCCGCGTTGGCCCGAAGCGTAAAGTCGAATTTCACGGGCTCCGAGGCGCGAGATTTCATCCGGATTGAACTGAAAAGGAATTCGAAAAGTCGGACGATTTGTGTAGATCGGCTGCGGGAGTTGGGCTGCTGCGGCCGCAGGGTCTGTGGGAATCTGCTCGCCGTTACTCGGCAACGCAAGCGGCCCTGTTCCCCCACTGAAGTCACCCGGCAACTGCCAGGCCCACGCGCTGACGGCGAGCGATGCGACGGTGGCTCCGACCGCAATGATGCGGGCTTTGCGAGAGAGTGCCAATCCAGAATGATTCATAATGGTCCCTCCGCATGGGCGGAAGCGGCTCAGATTGCGAGGCGGTCAACGAACTCTTTCAGGAGCCACACGCGCAGCGTGTACGGGCGACCGGAGTCATCCGCCACATCGGTATCGACTGAAACGAACGGGGAGCTTGAGCGGAAAATCTGGGGGAATTGGGATGTAGTTACAGTCTGGATGAACCGGGTCTGGAAGATCGAGCCGCTCGACACCGTTTTGCCGACTGATCCGCGGAATCAACCGACTGCCGGGTTCCGGACGAATCGTCTGGGACGATTAGGTAGAGGTGAGTGAGTGCAATGAGTGGGAAAGTTCCCATGCGCAGGCTGGATTTGTTGCGCACAGCTGTCTGATCTGACGACAAAACCTGTCAGACCCGGACGTTCTGCGCCCGGTGTGTCCCGTTGTGTAACTCCCGGGAACCGGATCATCCTTCAAGACGTCGAACACAAAATTCACCTTTCGTCTGGGGAATCCAGGCAAGATGACACGTGATGCTGACCGGATTTGAAACTGCTGATTCAGACCCGGAATTCTGGTGGTTTCACTTACGGAACCCCTAACGGAAACTAACCTTACGAACGAGCACTTGCGGCCGGCCTGCCCCTTTTTTCCGGAGCAGAACGGTCTCGCAGAATGAACCGGATTTTGAAACGGTGTCCGCAAATCTGTGGCCACTGACAACGCCGAATAGAATCAGTCAATTCGGGGACAAAGGGCCGACCAAGGCCAGGAGATCGTCCATGCTGTTGACATCTTGGGTACGAAGTTTTCGCCAGTCACTCCTCTCAAAACGCCGGGTTCGGCGCGGGCAATCGCTCCAGTCACAAAACTGGATGGCCGCTGCAGACCGCGCTGCCACGGGGCTCGCGACGAGGACGGAGTCCCTTGAAGAAAGGACACTCCTGACGGCGTTTGTCATCGATCAGGCGTTCGTGAATTCGCAGTCGGGCGTCATCAACATCACAAATACGACGATTGATGTGAACAACGACGGTACGCCCGAGTTTGATTCCATTGTGGTTGACACCGTTTCGTTCAACGGGGCTGCCGGACGCGGAATCAACATTAATCTGTCAGACCTGACACTTGATCGAATCAGCATCGACGAACTGAACATTACCGGCACTCAGGGCAGTGGCGTCGACATCACGCTCAATAATGTCACTCTGAATTCGCTCGTCGTACAGAAGTCGAACATCGCGAGCAGTGTCGGCGGGGGTATCGATCTGAACCTGACCGATGTCGTACTCCCTGTCCTTTCGGTATATCAGTCGACCATCCTCGTGACCAACGGAACCGGTCTGGATATCAACATTGCCAGCCAGACCCGTAATTCGAGAATCGGTGAGCTGGATATTTCTGAGTCGGTCATCGACGGTGTGTCCATCGCAGGTTCCGGACTTCAGCAATCTGTCTTTACTGCGTCTGGCACAAATCCTCTCGCCTTGACTGTCGTGGATCACGGTCTTCAGGATGGGACTGAAGTGACGGTGACTGGAGTCCAAGGGCTGACGGCGGCAAACACCATCGACACGATAACCGGTGTCGACGAAAACGTCTTTACTCTCGACAGCACTGACGGATCAGGCCAGTTCTATTCCAGCGGCGGGACCGTAACCGTCTTTACGACTGTCAATAACATCCGTATCACTGATAACACAATCGGTATCTCGACCGGCGCTGGTGGCGTTGATATCAGCCTCAATGATACACGGGCTCCGGGCCTGATTATTGAAGGAAATGCCTCAATTCGCGGGATCAGTATTTCGCTTGATGATTCGCCGATCGACGGGCTGACAGTTCGTGACACAACGATCGACGCGACTCGCCCTCAGGCGGACGCGCTCAGCTTTGACCTGGTGGATTCGACGCTGACCAACCTCCTGATCGATAACAACATGATCGCAGGAGACGCCACCAGCGGTGGGAACGGCGTTGTTTTCACCGCTGTCGACAGCAACGTGTACGGTTCATTTACACGCACGACTGTCGATAGGACGCTCGGCAATGCGTTGAGCTTCTCAGCGACATCGACCCCGGCATTCTTAACGACGAATCGCGGCCCCTTAGTCTTCGACTTCAATTCTTTCACGGCTGAAACAGCACTCACCGCCGCTGTGAATTCGACATCAACAACACTGGTTGTCGCTGACGGACGCAGTTTTCAGCCCCAGCAGGTGATCCTGGTCGGCAACGAGCAGATGTTTATCTCGGCAGTCAGTAGGAATACACTGACTGTTGTTCGCGGTGAGAGAGGCACTCTGGCAACATCACATCGTGTCACTGACGTTGTTCGTTCGGTGACCAGTTCGGCCAGCGGCGTCGCCAGGAACGTTTCAGGAAACACTTTCAGCCAGAACGCAGGTGCGGGCCTCTTTACGGACCTGGCTGCCGGCACATCGATCAACGCCGACGTTCGTGGGAATGTCTTCTCTCAGAACCAGTCCAGAGCGATCGACGTGACTGTGCGGGAAACACACGCCGCCACGACACAGATCGCCCGCGGAGGAATCTCACGAACAGGAGGCACTCTCCGCGTGACCGACGCGTCCGTCTTTTCGGACTTCCTGTTCCCATTCAACGTGATGGTTGAAGGAGAAGAGTTCACGGTTTCTGCGATCGACAGAAATGACCTGACTGTGTCTCGTGGCGTCAACGAAACATTCGCAAGTTTACATGACAGTAATGTTGACGTAATCGCCGTTCAGGGTGACGCGCTGAGGCTGGCAATTGGTGGTGAGTCGTCTGGCGATGGAAATACACTGACGGATAACAATAACGGTAGCATCCAGGTGACGTTGCAGGATAACGCGGCGGGCTCGTTTGACATTCGAAATAATGTCATCACTGGCACCACAGGAGTCGAGGCGGACGGGATTGCGATCAACCTGACCAGTGTCGACGTAGACGTTGAAGCAGAAAACATCCTTCGCCGGTCCATCATCGACAGTAACCTGATCGGTGTCGGCAGCTTCACGACTCTGCGGGCCAACCTGCCTGCTGGTCAGAATGTGTTGACTGTTGCTGACGCCAGCGCATTTTCAAACGGCCAGAATGTCCGGATCGACGGCGAAGTCGTCCGGATTAATTCGATCACAGGTAACACGCTCAGTGTGACTCGTGCCGTGCAGGTTCCCGGTTTCAGGCAGACTGCCAATAGTGCTCACCTGGCTGGCGCGATTGTCATGCCGCTTACGGGCGCAAACCTTGACCGCGGAATCGACTTCTTCTTCCAGGAACTCTCGGCGATCGAGGATATCCACATCACCAATAACATTGTGGCCAACAACGGCGACGACGGTATTCGGTTTTTCCGTGAAGACGATGGCGTAGCGCGGACGGTGAACCCGCTTGTCGGACAGACGACGGCAGTGACGATCAGTGGCAATACAGTGAGTGGTAACGCGACAAATCCGGATGTCGATACCAACATCGACGAAACGGAGCTAGAGTTAGAATACTTCGCGGCCGGAATCGAAATTCAGGTGTTGAATGGAACGCTTGATGTTTTCGATGTGACGATCAGCGACAATGGCATTTTCGCTAATGAGAGAATGGGCGGCCTGCCGGTACCCAATAGTCCAATCCGGGGCGCTTCGAATGTTCCACTGGACTATTCTCAAATAAGCGGAGTCAATCTGAGGGCCGAAGCGGACGCACGCATTGTTGCCAACCTGGTCGGGAACAGAATTCAATTCAACCAGGTTGACGGTGTCCATCAATCAGATCGCAATAACTCGGGCTCGGACCTACGGGACGTGAGTGCGACCTATCTGACCAATGTTATTTCGGACAACGATGAAGACGGGATCGACTTCGACAGCGCAGTCGGGGTCACGCAGGTGGCCGTGATTGGCCGGGAAGGTGTCGACTCAAACGGCTTGAGCCTCGGGAACGACATTTCTGCCAATGGGCGTTTCGGTGTCCACTTCAGTGCTGGTTCAAGCGGAGCCAGGGCATCGATTTCGAATAACACGATCACGAGGAACGGGCGGATACTGGCTAACGCTGTCGGAAACGACACGACTGCGACCAATCTTTCAAACTCCCTCGTCTTCGGTAGCGGTATTGAGATTGAGGTAAGCGCAAGCGTCGCCATCAAAGCCAATACGATTGAATCCAACAACGGGGCCGGTATTGACATTAACGGCGGTGGAGAATTCTCAGTTCGCAATAACACGATTCAGTTCAACCAGAACGACGGACTTGAACTGTTTGGTTCGACCGACGTCGTTGTCCTCGGCAACCTGATCAGCAGCAACGTTGGTCGTGGTGTCGATATTCTGCTGGCTGGCGGTGGGAGGAGTAACGTCCAGATTGGTGACGGACGTGAATCCGGACGGAATCGAGTGATTGGGAACCAGCGGGAGGCGATTTACTATGTCTCGACGGCGGATGGCGCGCAGAACCAGAATGTTGAAGCGACAGTGCAGCTGCTGTCCAACGGAGGGGTCGGGTCTGGTGGAAATGCGGTTTTGCACGTTGATACGAACACAATTGAAAACAACGGGGCAGGGACTGGGTTTGGGGCGGCTGGCCTCATCGTGCGGCAGGGTTCGACGCAGGGTAATTCCAATAACTACTTCGAGAATTACACTGGCACACCGACCGGGTACGGTTCGCCAGACGATCTGGGCCCGAACAGTCGGACGAATACGCGAGTTGTTAATAACTCGTTCGATGGTAACTTCGGTGACGACGTCCGGTTTGACACGTTTCGATCGACAGTCGACCCGCTGACGACCGGATTGCCGATTAATAATGTGATCGCAAGATGGACGGATGTCGTATTCGGCATTGGCGCGGGCGAATACTATTCAGATCCTCTGGCGAGAATGAATGTTGTCTTTGAGGGCAACGTTGGACACGGGTTGAATGCGACCTCCGGCGGCGGTGGGTACTCAAACAGGGAAGCTGTTTTCAAATCACGGGACCGATTGGATAACCCGGATCACGGGGACCAGGACGACACGACTCCCGGGAATCCGATCTCGAATCGTGGACCGTGGCCCGATGGCGGTACGCGAGGTCGCAGCATTCTGCAGGTGCCTTCGCGTGGCACACAGATTCCAGACGAAAACGACGGTGCCAATCCAGCACCTGATGCGGTCTTCGGGATCACGGATGTGCAGCCGGTTAATGTCGCGAACGGCGTCACTGAACTCGAAGTCACTCTGGGAGCTGATTTCTTCGGTGTGTACGGCGGAGTCATTCCGTTCAACGACGGGGACTTTGTCGAGATCGAGGGCGTCAATGCGGTCGGCGGCGGAATTCATACAGCAAATGGTGTCTACCAGGTGGATATTGTTGATCCTGGAATGGCGGGTGTCGGTGGAGCGCGCATCAGGCTCAGGAACACGACAAACGACAACGGTCCGGCGTACCAGGGTGGTGGAGTACTCTACTTCCAGTTGAATACAAGTGGAGGCGGAATCTTTACGACGACAGACTCGTTTATGTATCCGGGGACCGGTGCCTCCACGCTTCGGATTGCCCAGGGGGCTGATACGGCCGGTTCTGCTCCGAGCGACCAGTTCGAAAGCGGCTCCAATTTTTCTCCGGGAACCTGGGGAGGGTGGTCGCCGAATCCGTCCAGAATTGGTTCGATTTCCAGCATCATTGCCGATCCGTCGGCTCCGTTTTCACGCATGCTGGTGACAGTGCCGAACCACCTGATGGGGAACAATCGCCAAGTCACGATTACGGGGGTTGAAGGGATTCCGGCCGCGAATGGCACATTCCAGATTACCATCGTCGACGCAAATACGATCTCGATTCCGCGTGGTATTAATGGGACTTACGTGTCCGGTGGATCGTATGAGACGATCGATGACAGCTTCCCGCTGCCTGACGTACCAACGTTTCCGCAGAGCGACGTCATTGACATCACGCCGGATCCGCGGGTCAGCAATACCGGCATTGTGACGCTTACTTTTTCAGAAGAAGTGACGAATGTTGATATCGACGATCTGTTCCTGACGCGAGATGGCGTCCCGATCGATACCAGCGGGCTGTTCGTCCAACAGATATCGTTGAGTCAGTATCAAGTAGACTTTTCCTCAGTCACCGGGCTCGAGGGGCAGTATTCGCTGAGAATCGACAGCGAGCTACCTGAAGCAAGCTTTGTACGCGTGTCTCCGAATCCCCGATTGACTCCTGTGGAGAATGTGTCAGTTAACTTCACAGAGGATGTGTCCGGTGTCGATATCTTCGATTTTACATTGCTGCGTGATGTTGCAGATGGCAATGGTTTTCAGCCGGTCGACTTGAGCGAGGTTGGAGCGAATCTGGCAGTCTTTCCGGTGACACCGTCGCAATACACAGTGGACGTGTCCTCTGTATCGGGGGCCGAAGGCTCCTATCGACTGAGACTCAATGCTCCACGGAGTATCAATATCGCCAGTGTTGCGGTAAATATGGCGGGTGAAATCGCGATAAACGCAGTCGCTCACGGTCTTTCGACCGGGCAGTCGCTGGCGATCTCTGGGACTCGGGGAGCCACGCTCGGAACTGCGACGACATTGAACGGGACGTACCGGGTGATCGTCGACGATGACGACAATTTTCGCCTTTCAAGCGACGGAACACTGTCGACGGCGCTGTCCGCAGATGACACAGGGTATCTGATCAGCAACAGCTCATTTGCGTACGACTCGGGAATTGTCGATGCGGTGGGCAGGCCGTATTCAGTGACGAGCCTGGGCGTCGACGCCTCTGCGACCGTCACATGGGTGCGAGGCTCACTTGCTCCGTCTGCGGATATTGTGGATGTTGATCCTGATCCGCGGAGTACGGCGGTCGATTCAGTGAGAGTCGTGTTCAGTGAACCGGTGGTTGTGGGAAATGTTAATGTCAGTGATTTCAGGCTGTCCCGCGATATCGGCTCTGGTCAGTTCCCTGTTTCGTTATCGGGAGCGACTGTTACAGCGATTGACGATCCCGGGAATGGCCTCGCAACCACATTTGTGCTTGATGGTCTCGCTGCATTAACCGACGGGTTCGGCGATTATCGACTGACTCTCATTACAAATGACAGTACCAGAATTCAGGATCAGCAGGGGCAGTTTCTGACATTTCCAGCACTGGAATCCTGGACGATGATCGTCGATGAACCGCGTGCCGACATCATCGACGTGTTTCCAGATCCACGTACAACGGCAGCTGGGACTGTTCAGTTTGTCTTCAACGGGGGAGATGTAACCGGCGTTGACCTTTTGAACGCAGCTGCACATTTTACGTTAACTCGGGATACAGGAAACGGGCCAGTGCCGGTGCCACTGGCGGGTATTCCAATTACCAGTAATACACCTTCTGCCTATAGTCTGGATTTGTCTTCGGTCACGTCTGACGGCCTGGGCGACCCCATCGATGGGGTGTATGTGTTGACATTGAATCCAGGCACAGGGATTTCTTTGGTAAGTACCGGGGCACCTCTTGCCGTGATCAGTGCCGACACCTGGATCCAGGACAGTACTGGCCCACGCGCGGAGATCCTTGATATCGACCCGAATCCGCGGGTTCAACATGCCGGGGCGGTGACGATTCAATTTGACGAACCCGTGCAGGGTGTCGATGTCTTTAACGCAGCGACTGACTTCTCACTTACTCGCGATATTAATGATGGGAATGGCCCTCAGCCGGTGTCACTGGTCGGAGTTCGTGTTCGGGCGATCAATTCTGTGGATTCCCAGGGAGCTTCTGTGTTGCCATTTTCCGGCGGGACAGTCTTCGCTCAGTCCTATGTTCTGGATCTCAGCCGACAAGGCCTGACCGATATTGATGGGACGTATGTCCTTTCGTTGCGTGATACTGGTTCAATCTCTGACGCGACCGGAAATGCCTACGTGTTCGACGCCAACGCGACAGACACCTGGGTTCTCGTTCCGAAGCAGGCAAACGACATCATTGAAGACGTTGTCTTTGCTGGTAATCCAGTGACGCTAGACTCTTTCGACCTGTGGTTTGCGGATACGACTGCACCGTTTGTCGTGCCGGGTACGGTTACGGTAGACCCGGATCCTCGCAGTACAGCCGTCGGAATTGTTACGGTCAATTTTTCGGAGCCTGTAACCGGAGTCAATCTAACGGACTTTGTTTTGACCCGTGACGCCATCAATATTCCGCTTACGGCGCTGGCGGTCACTCAGGTGTCCCCGTCGCGATACACGATTGACTTGAATCTGGTGACAGGTGCAGCGGGGAATTACACGCTGTCTATTCAAAGGACTAATTCGCTGATTCAGGATATGTCGGGAAATCCGATTCAGAATGGCTTGATCGTACTCGACTCATGGACAGTCGAAAACGTCGGGCCGACGGCGGCACTGTCAATCACTCCGAATCCTCGAACTACGCCAGCAAATAATCTGGTGGTGAATTTCACCAAGCCAGTCGACGTAACTCAGGTCGGGCTATCTGATTTTCGTCTTGAAATTGATCTGGGTGATGGATTCGTCGAAATTCCGATTACAGGTGGGAGCGTCACGCCCAGCGGCGGCGGTGCGTTTGAGGATACGTTCACTGTTGACCTTTCTGCAGATACTGCAGCAGAGGCAATTTACCGTGTTACGCTGGTCGCCTCGGATTCGGAGATTACTGACCAGGCTGGTATTGAGCTCGGTGCTGACGCAGGGACGACATTCAGTATCGATAATACACTGCCTCTCGCAGACATTGTGGACATCGCTCCTGATCCGCGTAACGCTGCGGTCGGGCTTGTCAACATTCTTTTCAACGAGGCTGTGTCTGGCCTCGATCTGGCAAATGCAGAGACGGATTTCGACCTTCTGTTCGACGATGGTCTGGGGGGCGGCCCTGTGCTGGTCTCTCTCGCCAGTCTCACTGTGCGTCAGGAAACGCAGCGGCGATATACGATCGACCTGGCGAGTGTAACTTCGGCACAGGGCAGCTATGAACTGCGGCTGGTTTCTAACACGGGGATTGCTGACATTGCCGGCAACGCACTGGAAGATGCGTTACTCGGGCCTTCGAATGTTGCCGCGCTGGACACGTGGTTTAGCGGAATCGACATTGTCGATCCGACCGTCGACATCGTTGATGTGGGGACGCCTCGAAATACATCGGCTGGTGTTGTCACGATTAACTTCTCAGAGGATGTCTCTGGTGTCGATCTTGCCGATTTTACACTGACGCGTGATGAGGGGCTCGGGGCTGGCCCTCAGCCTGTCGATATCTCGGATGTGAGCCTCAAAAACGCGCCGGGCTCCGTGTCACAGTACCTGCTCGACCTCTCCGATGTCACGTTTACTCAGGGGACCTTCACGCTGAGTGTTGTGACGACGGATACGTTGTCACCAATCGTCGACGCGTCTGGCAATCCGTTGGCCGTGGGAGACTCCAATACCTGGGTCAGTACTCTCATTGACCTGTCGGCCATGATCGTTCCTGTGGATCCGGATCCTCGTCTGCGGTCAGCAGGGATTGTGACGGTGAATTTCTCAGAAGCCGTAAGTGGAGTTGGTCTTGAGGACTTTCGGCTGACGCGAGACACGGGAGCGGGACCACTTCTGGTTTCGCTTCGTGGCGTGACGCTTGCTCAGTCTCCGTCTGGGGCCGACCAATACTCGATCGACTTAGGGTCGGTAACAGGGACCGACGGGATCTACCGCCTTACGCTTCGGGCAGAAGGATCGGATATTCAGTCTTTAGCAACAGGCGACGTTTTGTTGAGCGACGTGTTTGACGAATGGCAGACGATTACAACGATCACTGTTAATACAACGTCAGACACTGTCGACGTCAATCCAGGTGACGGGGTCGTCGCGGACTCCGGGAACATGATCTCGCTGCGAGCGGCGATTATGGAGTCTGGTGCTTTGCCTGGCGACGACACGATCAATCTGCCGGCAGGCAATTACACGCTGTCGATTGGTGGAATCGGCGAACAGTTTGCGGCAAGTGGTGACCTTGACATTACCGACACGACCGGAACTCTAACGATACTGGGTGCTGGTGCAGATGTCACGACGATCGACGCCGCGAGTATTGAACGAATTTTTCACATCACGTCCGGAGCGACACTGATTCTCGACGGGGTGACAATTACTGGCGGTCAGGTTCGCGGCAGTGAGGACGGGGGCGGCATCCGAAACGATGGCGGGACGGTGACGATCCGGAATAGTGTGATTACCGGCAACCGTTCGTTGGATGACGGGGGGGCAATCGATAACGCAGGCGTTATGACTCTGGTGGATACAACTGTGTCTGGCAACGTTGCTACGAATAACGGTGGCGGTATTCGAAACGTTGGTAATCTCACAATTATCAACAGTACGATTGGCGGAGTCGTCGATCCCGTCGCCATGACGGACACTCGCAATACGGCTGGTCTGAACGGTGGGGGCATCATCAATCTCGACGGCGGGACGATTACGATTGCGAATTCGACGATTTCCGGGAACAGAGTGACCTTTGGCAGTGGTGGCGGCCTGTTTAACAGTGGCTCCGGATCGTTGACTAATGTCACAATAGCGAGCAACTCTGCTGGTCAACGGGGTGGCGGCGTGTCGGCCTCGGGTGGGTCAATGACCGTTCAGAACACGATCATCGCCGGCAATACGGCGATTTCTGGCGGCAATGACGTTTCCGTGCCCGGAGCGGCGAGTGCACTTGTCTCAGTTGACAATAACCTGGTTCAGGATATTAACGGTGCAGTCGGAGTCTTCTCCGGCGCGAATGACCTTAACGCCAATCCGAATCTCGGATCTCTGCAGGACAATGGAGGTTCAACGTTTACCCATGCACTGACTTTGAGCAGTCCTGCAGTTGATGCAGGTGCGGCAACGTCGGCCTCGACAGATCAGCGCGGAATTCCGCGAGTGCTCGGCAACGGGTTTACGGACATCGGTGCCTTCGAATTTGGTGGTTTCTTTGTCGATTCGACGGCGGACTCGGTGGACGTAAACCCGGGCGACGGAGTTGTATCCGACAACTTTGGGCGAGTAACGCTTCGAGCGGCAATCATGGAAGCCAATGCCCTCGCGAGTTCGGGGCTGTCTGTTGCCAATGCGATCCTGCTTGGGACGACGACCTACGATCTGAGTCTGACGGAAATTGACACGACGGCTCCGACCGTTGACGTCGTGGATATTACTCCTGACCCGCTGGGCGACGCGATGTCGGGACTGGATCCAATCGACGAGATCGTTGTCCAGTTTGATGAGCCTGTTCTGCAGGTTGACCTCAGTGATTTCCGCCTCACGTTTGAAGATGGGCAGGGGGCGGTTACTACGCCTTCGCTGGCCGGTGCAGTCTTAACACAGGATCCGGTCGATCGGACTCGATATACGATCTCAGGTCTGACCAACGTGTTGTCGTCGGACGGTCGTTACACGTTTGATGTCCTGGTAAGTGACATCACTGACTTCGCGCTCATCCCACTCGCAGAGGATCCAGCGCAGATCGGCAGTGGAATCGCTGCGAGCGATCAGTTTGTGCGAGGAGCGGATGTCTTCGCTCCGACAGCACTTCTGTCTCAGGTCACTCCAGCGGCCCGCACCACAAATCCAGGAATTGTCATCTTGACGTTTTCTGAGGACGTTTTCGGCGTGAGCACGTCTGCTGGTGCCCCGAACTTCATGCTGACCTATGACGATGGGCTCGGTGGGGGGGCTGTCGCTGTTCCGCTTTCAGGTGTGGCTGTGCAGCTTAATTCGCTGAGTGAATATCAGCTTGATCTCTCTGCGATCACTGCCTTCAACGGCCTGACCGATCCGGGGACGTATGTCCTGACATTTGATGGGACCGCGACGGTGATTCAGGACGCAGCCGGAAACGTATTTGCCGGGACGGATTCGACGACGTGGGTAGTGGCAGTCGATGTGACGGCTCCGGTCGGCACGATTGAGCCTGTGACGCCTGATCCGCGAATTGGCTTTGTTGGTGTTGTTACGGTGAATTTCGATGAGCCGGTCACGGGTGTCGATCTCGCCAATGCAGAAACCGATTTCAACCTGACATTTGACGCCGATCTGGCTGGCGGCATGGTCCCGGTGAGCGTCGACTTGTCCGGGCTGGTGGTGACTCGGGTTTCCGACACACAGTACACGATTGATTTGACGACAGTCACTGCCGCTGATGGTGCCTATGTCTTCACGCTTGATCCGTCTGGAGGGGCGATTACCGATTTTGCGCTGCCAGCGAACTCCCTGGCAGTTTCCGCAACCGACTCCTGGATCGTTGGTGAAGACAGTGCGGCCTTTGGCGACCTCGATGTGACGAACGGTTCGTTGACGATCATTGGTGTAGGAGCTGGCAGTTCAATCGTCGATGCCAATCAGATAGATCGCGTCTTTGATGTCGCCTCAGGGGTGACTTTCAATCTTGTTGATCTGACTGTGACTGGCGGGAGTGTGACAGGTGGAAAGGATGGCGGCGGTGTTCGGAGCAATGGGACAGTGTCCCTTTCGGGAGCATCAATCTCGCTGAACGCGGCTGATAGAAATGGTGGCGGGATATTCACAAACGGTTCGCTGGCTATCGTGGACTCATTTGTTGATGGTAATACGGCTGGCTTTGGCGGTGGTGTGTTTAACGATGACGGAAGCGTGTCAATTACCGACAGTACCTTCGCGTTCAACAGTGCATTGACTGATGGCGGCGGTCTCTTCAACGACCGTAACGCAACCGTTAATATTGATGGGTCGGCACTCACTGGCAATATGGCTGGCCGCGATGGCGGCGGTCTGTACAACAATGACTCCGGGACGGTCACTATTGTTGATAGTGCTATTACGCGAAATACTGCTGATGGAGATGGCGGCGGTCTGTATAACGAATTGGCTGCGAACGCGACTCTGACAAACAGCACGGTGGCGTTTAATACTGCCACTGACGGTGGTGGCGTCTTCAATCAGGACGGTGTTGTTACGGTCAGTACCTCTTCTGTCTCGGGAAATACTGCCACAAACGACGGTGGTGGGTTGTTTGTAACCTCGAACGGAGTGGTGAATTCGAGTGGCTCCCTCTTTTCAGGAAACCTTGCAATCTTCAATGGGGGCGGCATCGCAAACTCGGGAACGGTTAATCTTGAAACTGTCCGAGTTGTCGACAATACCGCCGACGGCAGCGGCGGCGGTATCAGTAATAATCGAATTCTCGCTCTCGATGCGAGTACGGTCAGCGGAAACTCGGCTTTCGTCAATGGTGGCGGAATTGCGATTCGTGGCATTGGCAGCCTGACGCTGACGTCAAGTGCGGTTTCTGAAAACACCGCCTCTGTCAACGGCGGGGGGATATTCCTCTCCGATGTTGCCAATCTGACGACGACATTTTCGACGATCGACAGCAATTCGGCCACTGGGTTCGGTGGTGGCGTCTATCAGTCATCGACTGGTGTGGTCACATTCACAAGCAGCACGATCAGTCGGAATATGGCTTCTGTCGGTGGCGGAATCTTCAGTAGTAAAGGCTATTCGTTGCTGAACAGTACGCTGTCTACAAACTCGGCCACAGGGAACGGAGGTGGCTTGAATAATAACGGCGGGACAGTCTCACTTGAGAGCACAACTGTCTTTGCAAACGTGGCTGGTGGTCAAGGCGGCGGAATTCATAACGCCAGCGTGTTCGGACCAGTGCGATTGAGAAATACAATCGTCGCTCGCAACACGGGAAGCAGCAATGTGGACGTCAGCGGCGTTCAGTTCACCAGTCTGGGGAACAATCTTGTCGGTGATCGTGGTTCGGTCGTGTCGTTTGTGAACGGCACCGGCGGAGATATCGTCGGGACAACGGGAAGTGCGATTGATCCGCTCCTGGGTGTCCTTCAGAACAACGGCGGGGCAACGAATACTCATTCACTGCTGTTTGGTAGCCCAGCACGTGATTCAGGCTCAAACGTGGGTGTCGCAGCGACCGACCAGCGCGGATTCGCGCGGATATTCGATGGTGACGGGAACGGAGTCGCCACGGTTGACATCGGTGCCTTTGAGTCGGGCTTTACTGTGAATACGTTCGCTGACACCGAGGATGTCCGTCCCGGCGACCGGTCAAGTGCGGACGTCTTTGGCAGCAGCAGTCTTCGGGCAGCCGTGATGGAGGCGAACGCTCTTCCAGGTGACGATACGATCCTGCTGATTCCAGGTACGTACCGACTGACAATTGCGGGTCGGGACGAGGATGGTGCACTTACCGGTGACCTCGACGTGACCGATGATCTGACGATAATTGGTGCTGGCAGGAATCAGACGTTCATCGATGCCGCTGATCTGGATCGCATCTTCCATGTGCTGCCGGGCGCTCGACTTGATTTGCAGAATCTCACCATTCGCAACGGTGAAGCGTTGCGCGGTGGGGCAGTCCTGAATGGTGGGACACTCAATTTGAACAACGTGGTTGTGGAGACGAGCACGGCGGATATTGGTGGTGGTCTCTACAACGATGTCTTGCAGGACTTTCTGGCAGTGAACATCTCGGCTGCTGCAAGCACGTTGACGCTCTCGAATGCTGCAGCATTTCCGGCGACCGGACCGTTTGACATTCGGATTGGCACGGAAGAGATCCGTGTGACGACGGTGGTCGGGAACACCTACACGGTGACGCGAGGCGTTAACAGCACGACACCCGTGGTGCATGTAGCGGGCTCACCAGTGACTCTTGTGCAGTCGCTTTCGATGACTGATTCGATTGTTCGCAACAACACAGCAAGGCTGCAGGGTGGCGGATTATTTAATCGGAATGAGTTGACTCTGACTCGAGTGACTGTGTCTGGAAATGCATCCCACGCCCAGGGTGGTGGGCTTTATAATACGGCAAACGCGATCATCGCTGGGACGACGTTCGATTCTAATATCGCAGATGCCAACGGCGGAGCGATTTACAACAACTCTGGCCCGTTAGTGACCGGCCGTATCACTCTTTCCGGGTCGACACTGTCGAATAACGAAGCGGGGACAAAGGGCGGGGGGATCTATAACAATGACATCGTCACGATCGTGAACTCGACGTTGAGTGGTAACCGGGCGGCCGCCACCGGCGGTGGGATCTATAACGCGGACGACCTGTCGAGCGGGACGATCACGATCAGAAATGCGACGATCGCAGGAAACACGACAGACGGATTCGGCGGCGGTATCGTTGCTGAAGGAGGGACCTCCGTCTCGGTGAAAAATACGATCGTTTCTGGCAACGTTGCGATTGGCGTCGACGATGACCTCAACGGGGTATTCGTGTCGCTCGGTACCAACTTTATTGGCGATGCTGGCTCGTCGACTGGTTTTGTGAATGGGTTCCGTGGTGATCAGGCAGGCTCGACACTGAGTCCGCTTGATGCCGTGATTGGCCCGCTGGCTGACAACGGCGGTCCCACATTTACACACGCTCTGTTGACGGGAAGTCCGGCGATTGATGCTGCAAACAACTCGGGTGGAGAACCGGTTGACCAGCGTGGCGGACGGCGTCCGACGGATGAGACTGCTGACGTTGGTGCCTTCGAAGTTCAGGAAAATCGAATCTCGATTGGTGATGTGACGCAGGTGGAGGGTGCTGGCGGGACGACGAACTTTGTGTTTACGGTGTTGCTTGAGGCTTCGACTGCAGAGCCGATTACGGTTGATTTTACGACGATCCAGGACACGGCCCGGAATGGCGAAGACTTCCTGCCTGTCAGCGGTACAGTCTCGTTTGCTCCGGGTGAACTGGCGCAAACGATCACAGTTGCTGTGAATGGGGATACGACGCCGGAACCGACTGAGCAGTTCTTCGTGCAGCTTTCCAATGCTGTCAATGGGTTGTTGATTGATGATCTGGCCATCGGCACGATTCTGAATGATGATGTGATCATCACTGTTGCTCCGGCGAGCACCGTAGCGAGGACTGCGGAAACGGACTCAGGGGTGACAACATTGACATTTGTTGTGGAATTGCTTGATCCATCTGGCTCGCCGATTGCAAGTGTCAACACGATCACTGTCAATTTTGCGACGTCGGACGGGACTGCGGTGAGCACAGGTGCAAATGCCGATTACATTTCGACATCCGGAACGCTGACATTTGATCCGGGCGTGACTTCGCAGACGGTTGATGTGATGGTGTTCGGAGACACCGATCTCGAACCGGATGAAACGGTCATATTGAATCTGAGTGGAGCGAGTGACAGTGAGGGCAACACGCTTGCGATCGCTGATGCAATGTCGAGCGGATTGATTCTGAACGATGAAACCTCGATCAGTATTGATAGTGTGAGTGCTTTCGAGGGTAACTCGCCAACGTTGACCCCGTTTGACTTCACGGTGTCTCTGGTGCAGCCGAATGCCAACATCGTGACAGTGGACGTTGACGCTCTGAGTGGCACGGCTATCAGTGGCAGTGACTTCGTCGCGAATTCGACGACAGTCACGTTCAATCCGGGTGAGACGTCAAAGATCGTCACCGTACTGATCATCGGCGACGGAGCGTTCGAAGCGGACGAGCAGTTTACGATGCAGCTCAGCAATCCGACTGAGTCGGGTGTTGCCGATCCGACTGCGGTTTTGAGCGGTCCGGGGACTGGTACAATATTGAATGACGAAGCTCCTCCTGTGAACTGGCTGGTCACGCTGAACGTGGCGATGGACACGCTGCAAGTCTTTAAGGATACGGGGACAGGGCCGGTTCTCTTCTCGTCAACGACGGACCTGAACGCTGCATTCGCCGTGACGGCAGACACAGGCACGCAGGACGACGTCTTTACAATCGACTTTGCCAATGGGGCTCCAATCCCAACGCTGGGCCTGACGATTGACGGGGCTGACGAAATTGGCGGCGACTCCATAATTATTGTCAATGGGTCAGCGACTGACATCGTCTACACCTCGACGGATGCGACATCCGGGACGATTGATTTCGACGGTCAAGTGATCACATACACTGACTTCGAGCCGATTACAGACTCGCTGACTGCAGTGAATCGGACGTTTAATATTTCTCACGCCGGTGGGCACACGATTCGCCTGACCGATGACACCTCGATGGCCGGCCACTCGCGGATCGATAGTAATGGAATGGCCCAGTTTGAAAGTGTCAGCTTTTCAAATCCGACGGCTTCGTTGACTGTCACTGGCAGTGCTGACGGCGACTCATTCCTTGTTGAAACCCTTGATGCCGCTTTTGCCGGCTCGATCCTGATCAACGCTGGTGACGGCGATGACTCGGTGGATGCGACGACTTCGACAGAGAATCTCGTTGTGAGTGGTGGAGCCGGCCGGGATACGCTGAAAGGCGGACTTGGAGACGACACGATTTACGGTGGAGTCGATGCAGACGATATCCAGGGGAATGAAGGGGACGACATTCTGGTCGGCGGCTTTGGCGTCGCAAACGACACGATCGATGGGGGAGTGGGCAATGATATTCTCCGGGGTGGCGACGGGGACGACAGTCTGCTTGGTGGAGCTGATGACGACCTGCTCATGGGTGGCAACGGCAATGATGTGCTACGCGGCGGCTTCGGGCTCGACAACCTTCAAGGAGAGAATGGCAACGACACGCTGGCGGGTGACCAGGATGCAGATGTGCTGAATGGCGGCTCTGGCAATGATTCGGTTCTCGGCGGTCTTGGTACCGATGTTCTGGACGGTGGAACTGGCGATGACACAGTCGACGGTGGCGAGGATGACGACACGGTACGAGGGGGCGGCGGGAATGACAGTGTCTCCGGTGGAGATGGCGACGATCTTGTTCGCGGTCACGCGGGAGATGACACGCTTTCTGGTGGAGCGGGTGTTGATGACCTCGACGGCGGAGCCGACACGGATGCGGTGAAGGAATCTGCAAATGGGGCGGAGACAATCACGTTGAGGAATTTTACTCTCACGATTGGGGCATTGTCAGAAGCCTTCCGATCAGTGGAGCGATTCGACCTGACATCCGGCCCATTGAGCTCACTTCTCGACGCCTCCGCGTATACGCGGGGTGACGTCACACTCAGAGGGCTGGGGGGCAACGACACGCTGCTTGGTTCCACCGGAAATGATTCGCTGATTGGTAATCTTGGTGACGATTCGATCCTCGGGAATTTCGGCAACGATGACCTCATTGGTGGTGCCGGCAAGGACACCCTTCGAGGTGGCTTCGGCGATGATGTTCTGATCGGTAACGGTGGGGACGACCTTCTGAACGGAGACCGAGGCAACGACATCGCTGACGGTAAAGAGGGTGACGACATCGTGATTGGTGGCCAGGGGGCCGATATTGTTCGCGGCGGAAGCGGCGATGACACCGTGTCGGGCGGAATCGGTAACGATACGGTGTCGGGCGACAGTGGAAACGACGTGCTGGACGGGGGAGTCGATGATGACGTCCTGTTCGGTGGCGACGACGCTGACACGCTGAACGGCGGAGCCGGGAATGATCGGCTCTTCGGCGGGAATGGCAACGACGTTGTGAATGGTGGCGACGGCAACGATCTGGTGTCCGGCGACGGCGGCGACGATCTTCTCGACGGTCAGGCTGGAAATGACACCGTGCTGGGTGGTGCCGGGGCCGACAGACTTCTCGGCGGGATCGACATCGATTTCCTGGACGGAGGGGGGTCGACGTTGGATGTGATGGTTCTGAGCGGAACGGCCGGGAATGACACCTTTACGCTGTCGCCGTTTGGTCTCTATGGCCGACTGGTCAAGACGAGCGGGACGACGTTCATTGCGAACATCCGGAACACCGAGCAGATTCAGCTCAACACGCTGGACGGTGACGACACCATCACCAGTGGCGATGCCTCTGCTCTCGGCAGTGCACAGCTCATCGTGGATCTTGGGGCCGGCGACGACTCCATCGATCTGACCGGCTCGATGAATTTGCAACTGCGTCTGGTCGCCGAGGGTAGTACCGGGGCAGATACGATTTCAGGCGGCAACGGTAGCGACACGATTGATGGTGGTGGAGGAAACGATGTTCTGACCGGCAACGCCGGCTTTGATTCGATCGATGGCGGCGACGGCAACGATACGATCTCGGGCGGAAACGGTAACGACGTTCTCAATGGCCGAAACGATGCGGACGTGATCACTGGCGGTGACGGATCGGACACGATCTCTGGTGGCAGCGGCAACGACTCGCTCGACGGTGGAACGGGGGCGGACACGATTCTCGGTGGCAGCGGCAACGATCGAATCGCTGGCCGCGACGGTGACGACAATCTCGTTGGGGAAGACGGCAGCGACACGATCATCGGCGAAGGCGGAGCGGACACGATCGACGGGAGTGCCGGAACCGATCTGATCGGAGGCGGTGCGGGCAACGACTTCATCATCGGCGGCTTCGACAGCGACACGCTGCTTGGCGGAGACGGCAACGACACACTCCTGGGAGCTGCTGGAGCCGACCTGTTGTTCGGCATGGCTGGCGACGACCGACTTCGAGGTCAGGGGACGTCCTTCGACACACTTGTCGGCGGGACAGGGAATGGTGACGACTCGCCCGGAGACACTTACGACAACCCCGCTGAGATCGACAACACGTTCATGCTCGATGCGACATTGTTGAGTCTGCTCAACTTCTGATCGAGCGTGGCTTCGGCTACGGCTGACTTCAGGACCCCGGTGGCAGTTCGATGTTGCCGGGGTCCTTTCGATTGAAGCTGCGGCGTCATCGAGGTTGGCCCGTTTCGCAGCCGGATCCGTTCTGGCGTCTGAGGTCTTCCTTTCGCGGAGCCAAAGGCGACAATCAGCAGAACTCTGGAGCCGTCGGGCAGCTTGCCCAATGGTACGTGTTTTAGATTTTGAAACACGGAGACACGGAGAGCACAGAGTCGAGGTTTCACGGCGAATCTCTGTGTTCTCCGTGGCTCTGTGTTCCCCACTTCCAAGAAAGAACGATGACTCTCAGGAAAAAGACGCTCGGCCGGACGGGGCTGGAAGTCACTCAGCTTGGCTACGGCAGCATGGGTCTTCGCGGGCCAAAGACCTGGGGCGTTCGCGTCGTCAGTGACGAGGCGGCTGACGTGTTCCTCAATGCGGTGCTCGATGCCGGCGTCAATTTCCTTGACACTTCGCCCGACTACGGCATCAGCGAAAAGCGGATTGGCGAGTTCATCAGCTCGCGCCGCGATGAGTACTACCTCGCCACAAAATGCGGCTGCGTCTACACGCAGCACGAAGATCACCTGGAAATCGACCACGTCTGGAAAAAGGACGTCCTGGACCGCAACATCGAAACCAGCCTGAAGCGGCTCCGCACGGACCACGTGGACATTCTGCAGTTTCACGGCGGAGACGCGGAGACTCTGCAGCGGGAAGGACTGATCGACAAGCTGCTTGAATTTCGCGACCAGGGACTGACGCGGTTTATCGGCGCGTCGAGCTCGCTGCCGAACCTGCCGGGGCTGATCGACCTTGGCGTCTTCGACACGTTTCAGATTCCGTATTCGTGCCTGGCGCCGCAACATCACAACCTCATCACAAAAGCCGCCGATTCCGGAGCAGGCATCATCATTCGCGGCGGCATCGCTCAAGGCGGCCCCGACGCAGAGATTCAGCGGCCGGCACTGAACGACGTCTGGAGGAAGGCGAGGCTCAATGACGTTCTCCCCGCTGGAATGGAACGAGCGGAATTGATTCTGCGTTACACGCTGTCTCACCCGCACTGCCACACGACCATCGTTGGAACCTGCGATGCCGGCCACTTCGCGGACAATCTGGCATCCGTCTCAGCCGGACTGTTGCCGGCGGACCTCTATCTCGAAATCCAATCGCGAGTCGTGACGGTTCTCGCGTAGGGTGCTTCGTCGTCCGTCGATCCTCATGGAAACCAGATCGGCGGTCCCTGAACCGTGGAGGAACCGCGTGGCAGTCTGGCGAGTTTCGGAAGGATTTACCGACTGGTTCGGTTCTGCCGATCGGAACGGATTCAATGGTCGTGCTAATTCTAAAGACCGATTCAACGCTGAGACAGGAGAGTCTCTAAGCCAGGCAGCCACCGAGTTGTCGGATAGGCGCTTGAGGTAACGGAGTACCGGACGTGGATCAGAATCATCACTCACATAATTGCTGGCAGGCGGCGATTGCCAGTGCGGCCCTGCTGCTGCTCGCGGGATGCCACACGGTTGAGCTGCAACCGCGACGGGGTGCGGTTTCTGAGGACATCAGCAGCCGGTTCGGTGCAGGTCTCAGTACCGAGACGGAGCCGGGGACGGCTCAGGTACCACCGGACGTCTCGATGGAAGACGGCGTTACTGCGGACGAAGCGATCTCAACGGCTCTGTGGAACAACGCCGCGTATCAGGGAATGCTGGCTCAGCTGGGAGTGACCAATGCTCAACTCCTGAACGCCGGGCTGATCAGCGATCCGCAGTTCATGCTGTATTTTCCAGTCGGCCCGAAAGTCATCGAGACGTTCGGTTACCAGGCGGTCGATGCGTTGTGGCTGCAGCCGATCCGGGTCCGAGCGGCGGAACTGGATCTGGACAGCGTCAGCGAGACGATGGTGCAGAACGGGCTGAACGTGATTCGCGATGTCCGGCGGGCTCATGCCGAACTTGTCCGGGCAACGGGCACAGAGGCCGTCGCTCGCGAGGCAGCCGGGCTGCGTCGTGAGATTGCATCGCTCGCTCAGAAGAGACTTGCCGCCGGCGACATCAGCGAACTCGAAGTTACCACGTCGCAGATTGATGCCCTGCAGGCCGAAGCCACTGCCAAACGGGCGGTTCACGATGTGAAGATCGCTCGCGAACAACTGCGAACTCTGATGGGGCTCGGCATGTACAGCGACGTGCTGGAAGCGCGGAGCGATTCGGTTGCTGCCGTCACGGTTTCGGTTGGAGGTTCAAGTGACGACGAACTCGTGAACTCGGCACTGGGCTCGCGTCCCGATCTGCGAGCGGCTGAGATCGCCGTCGAGTCCGCCAGCGAACGACTGGAACTGGCGAAGAACCAGTTCATGAATCTCGATGCGGTCTACAACGGCAAGCCGGTCGATAGTCACGGCTTCCTGTCCAGTCCGGGTTTGCGGTTCACGCTGCCGGTCTTCAACGGAAATCGCGGCGGCATCGCCATTGCGGAGGCTCAGGTCCAGCAGGCCAGTCGGCAATTCGTGACCGTGCGGGATCAAGTGGCGCTCGAAGTTCGCACTGCTCGGACACAACTGCTGCAGGCTCAGGAGAATCTGCTGGCATTGCGAAACGAGATCCTGCCGATCCTGCGTGAAGCTGAAGGGCTCGCCCGAAGAAATTACGAAAACGGCGGAGCCCCGTACTTCCTCGTGTTGCAGACGACCGGGCAGTATCTCGATTCCCGAACTCGCGAACTGCAGCTTGTTGCAGACGTGCGGCAAGCTGCTGCAGAACTTGACCGGAGCGTCGGGCGGCGGATCACCACCGAATCTGCCGGCAGTACGCCAATTGAACTTCCGGCCGTGCCAGGATTGTCAGATGCCGAGTCCAGTTCACCGTCTCCTGTTTTCCCGGTCGGACATCAGAAACCTGTGGTCGTTGACGCGGCAAAACAGACGTCTGTTGAGGTGTTGAGTTCGCAGGACCTCGATACTGTTACCCTGCTGCGCGTTCCGTTGCGGCTGACGACGGACGAGACCGGCACTCGATGTGCGGTCATTCGCGACGACGATGACACGTCCCGGCAACGTGGTGCGAACTCAAGTCGAGAACGCAAACAGAATCAGGACAGTCGAGAGGCCGGACAAGCCGGCTGGAAGCCCACTCATCAGAAAGCCGAACATGTGCAGCTCACGATTGATATTCGGCTTGATCCTCGCCTGGTGCCTTCCGGGGTGCGGACCGCAGAAAGCGGCTCCGGCTCCGAAGACGGCACCAGCGAAGATTGAGCATCCCAATGAAGGCGACGCTTACCGCCTGGTGCTGACTCCGAAAGCCGAAGAGCGACTGCAGATCAGCACAGTCCCCGTCGAGTTGAAAGCCATGCCGCGAACGCGCCTGTTCGGTGGCGAGGTGACCATCCCGGACGGTGCGAGCGTCTTCGTCACCGCTCCGGTTACGGGAACGCTTCAGCTCGCTGGCGGTGCGAAGCCAATCGCCGGGCAGAGTGTCACTGCCGGTCAGACCGTGTTTCAGTTGAACCCGTTGCTGTCGCCAGAGCGAGAAGTGCCGACGGCAGCCGAACGGGTCGCAATGGCCAGCGCAACGGGGGTGTTGATCTCGTTACAGATCACGGCGGATGGAGACGTCAAACAGGCCGAGGCCCAGGTTGAAGCCGCTCAGATCGCTCTCGATCGAGCCAAGCGACTGCTGGCCGACAAAGCCGGCAGCGGGCGCGACGTCGATGATGCTGTAGCGCGGCTCGATATCGCGATTCAGGGACGCAAAGCAGCCAGCGCCCGCATGCAGATGCTCGACAAACTCAGCCTGGAGGCCAAAAGTGGAACCGTCGCAATCATTCCCGTGTACGCTCCGCACGCGGGCATTCTGCGAACGGTGTCGTCATCAGTCGGGCAGACAGTCAGCCTGGCGGCTCCGCTGTTCGAGGTCGTCACGCTCAATACGTTGTGGGTGCGAGTGCCGATTTATCCGGGACAGCGTGATGAGATCGCCCGGCGAAGTAACGCACTTGTGAGAAATCTGGGGAGCGGCGCTGACGGAGTCTCCGTCGAGCCGGTCGCCGCGCCGCCGAGTGCCGACCCGCTCGCCACGACGATCGACCTGTTTTACGAACTGCCCAACTCCGACAGCCGATTCCGTCCTCGAGAACGCGTGGAAGTCGTGCTGCCGTTGACAGGTGAAACGGAATCGCTGGTCGTACCACGAGCGGCCATCCTGCGGGACATCCACGGCGTCGCGTGGGTCTACGTCAATTCCGCCGAGCACACATTCAAGCGACACCGCGTCGAAGTTCACTTCACAACAAAAGAGTCTGCAGTCCTCAGCCGCGGTCCCGAAGTCGGCACCAAAGTAGTCGTCGACGGCGCGGCGGAGTTATTCGGAACCGAATTCGGAGCGGGGAAGTGAGTCAAGTCCTGCGAGCATTTCTCTGCGCTCTCCAGTCCTCTGCGTTGCAACCTACCGCGGACACGAAGACAGCAACGCAGAGAAGTGGAGAGCGCAGAGAAAGAAACAGTTCGGTGTCCTCCGCCGATTGGAGATTACAGCCATGAACGAGTCGATGAGTGAGGCGATTAATGCCTTGACTTACCGGGTGATCGGGGCGGCGATGGCGGTTCATCGAGAACTGGGGCCTGGGCTTGAGGAAGAGGATTACGAATTGGCATTGCACGAGGAATTGAATTCGCAAGGAATTCGACACGTGAATCAGCAGCCGATTCCCGTCGTCTACAAAGACGTGCGTCTGGACGCTGGCTTCCGCATGGATCTGCTCATTGAGAACGTGCTCGTCGTTGAGCTGAAAGCCGTCGAACGGATGCACCCGGTGCATGAGGCGCAACTGCTGACATACCTCCGACTCGCCCGTCGACAGATCGGATTGCTGATCAACTTCGACGTGCCCGTGCTCAAGGATGGCATCATCCGGCGAGTCATGACGAAAGAACCTGTGACTGATTCCACTGAGAGTCTGACACCGGAAAATGATCGAGCAGGTCAGGTCATCGGTGCTGCGATAGAAGTTCATCGTCACATCGGTCCGGGGCTGTTGAGATCGGCGTATGAAAAATGCCTGTGCCGTGAGCTGTCATTGCGGCACATCCCGTTTACCCGCAGTCAGCCCCTGCCGATCCGATACCGCGACTTCACGCTTCCAAAACCCGCAAAGATCGAACTGATCGTCGCGGGGCAGCTTCCGGTCATGATTGTCAGTAACAGCCTGCATCTGGAATTGAACGAAGCTCGTTTCCTCGGGCGACTCAGGAACGGGCAATGGGAAAAAGGCCTGCTGTTCAACTTTGGCGAAAAGACTCTGTCTGGCGGGCTTCGGTCCATTGTGAACCCTCACTTCAAACCCTGATTTCTCTGCGCTCTCCGTTCCTCTGCGTTGCTGAATTCGGCGTTGTTGAATTCGCCGTTTCTGAATTCGCCGTTGTTGAAGTCCGCGTGAATGGCAACGCAAAACGATAACACAGAGGACTGGAGAGCGCAGAGACGCGGACAGGAACCTCACGAATAACGCTCCACGGCCAACTCTTTCTTCTCTGGACTCTCCCATGAACTGGCTTATCTCGTCGGCACTTCGATTTCGCACGCTCGTCGTCGCTGCCGCGATCGCGCTGATCGTCGTCGGTGTTCGGACGGCGGACGACGTGCCGCTCGATGTGTTTCCCGAGTTCGCTCCGCCCAAAGTTGAAATTCAAACCGAGGCTCCGGGACTCGCGACTGAAGAGGTCGAGAAGCTCGTCACCGTGCCGATTGAAAACTCGCTGAACGGGATTCCGTTCCTCGATCACGTGCATTCCAAGTCGGTGCTCGGGCTGTCGTCGGTCCAGCTCTTTTTCCACCGTGGAACCGACCTGATCACGGCTCGAAATCTCGTCAACGAGCGGTTGTCGCAGGCAGCCACCCGACTGCCGCAGGTCGTCAATCCGCCGGTGATCCTTCCGCCGCTGTCGTCACTCAGCCGGGCGATGAAGATCGGTTTGTCATCGAAGACAGTGTCGCAGATGGACATGACGGTGCTGTCGAAGTGGACGATCCGGCCGCGTCTGATGGCCGTTCCCGGCGTCGCCAACGTCGCGATCTGGGGTGACTACGACAAGCAGTTTCAGGTGCTCGTCGATCCCGACCGGCTGCGTCAGACGGGGCGCGCACTCAGGGTAGTTTGCGGAAGATAGGTTAACGTGCGCTCGCTCGTGTCATGGGTCATGATTTCTGCTTCGAGTTCAGTTCACTTCTTAGCAGGGATGCCATGATTGAAGTCAGCACGACAGAATGGGAATC
>JAQBVJ010000205.1 GCA_027623235.1 Planctomycetota bacterium | reverse complement strand
CGAAGATTGCCCATGCCATAATCGATGATGTGAATCATGGTTGAGTGATTCCTGCCCGCGTCTCTATCAACGGGCTGCTGTTCCCGACATCTTTTATCCGTTGTGGCGAATGACGATCTCGTCGCCGTCTTTAACGATGTACTCTTTTCCTTCAAGACGATGCAGTCCGGCGGCTTTGACTTCCCGCTCCGACCCCAGCCGAAACAGATCGGCCGTCGACATCACCTCAGCGCGAATAAAACCGCGAGCCAGGTCGCTGTGAATGGCATGTGCAGCCTCGACCGATGTTGATCCTCGGGTCAGAAGCCAGGCGTGAACTTCCTTCTCGTCACAGGTGTAAAACGTGATGAGGTCCGTCACTTTGAAGGCCGCGTCGATAAGGCGATCCCGGCACGGTGCCGCGAGGCCCATTTCGGCAGCAAACTCGACCTGCTCTTCTTTCGGCAGCTGAGCGACCTCGAGCTCAAGCCCAACCGGGGCAGCGATCGCAGTGACACCCATTTCCGCCAGCTGGTTCAGGATCGATTCGTCGAAACTTGAGTCGGCCGTGTTGCAGACGACGAGCCGTTCCTTTCGAGTCAGCAGTGCAAACGATTTCGAAAACTTGACCTGATCGTCCGAGAACTCCATCTCCTTGAGAGACTGCATGGAGTTCAGAGCCTCGGCAATCGGTTTCAGGCAGTCGTACTCCTTCTGCAGTTCGTCACGGTCCGGGCGACTTCTCTTGACGTCCTTCTCCAGCCGCTCCATCCGACTGTTCACAACCTGCATATCGGCAAGGACCATGTCCTCCTCAAACTGCTGCACCTCTTTCACCGGATCGGCCCCGTTAAAACAGCCCACAACGTGAACCATGGCTGACGACTCGCGGATCACACCCAGCCGCTGTGGGTTGACCTGCTGCTCCGTCTGACTGAGTCCGGGTGTGTCAAGCAGTTCGATTTTTGACGGACTCTCCTTCTTCGGCCGGTGCATTTCGACGAGCTTGCGAAAGCGTTCGTCAATGACCGTCGTGATGCCGACCTGACCCAGATGAGCCTTCGAAACGTCCGGCTCAACTCCGGTCAGCAGTTGAAAGAGCGTGCTTTTGCCGCTTCCCTGGTATCCAACAAGCCCGATCTTCATAGGTAAGTCTTTGTCTCAATTGAAAAACAGAATCGACAGATCGTCACTTCTACGCAGCTTGGCGACTCGACAAAGGCCTTCTTCGTGAGCCATTAACACTTGCCTGATGACGAGATTCAATGATCTGCCAGAGGCACGCTTCAGTGGTCCAAACCCAGGACATTGATCCGGACTGGTCCTGAATCGGCGCGGAGTATCGTGCTGCGATGCCTTCGCAGCAAGCTGCCACCTCGAAATGTGACAGGGAATCACAGGCTGACAGCGGCGGACGCAAAAAAAAACGACCCACCATCAGGTGGGCCGTTCACATTCCAGGCGAAAGCTGGATTAATAATCCTCAATACCCCGAATTGACTGCCCATGCCGTTGGCCGTTGGGAGTCAGCAATCGGGCGTAGACGCTCCCATCAACCGTATCTGCAATCTGTTTGGCTGACCCATCCCCAAACCCATAGATACAGACGCCATTGTGGCCGGAACTCGGCCGAGGATTCTGTCCCGGCACTCCTATTTCGTTGACATTGGGAAGCGAATCGGCCAGTCCAGGACTTGTCACCGTGTCCAGCGGGGCTGCAAGCGTGAGTGGACTGCCTGGCAGGTTGGCTGTCAGTGCAACATCGGTTCCCAGGGTGACCCGAAGACCAAAGGAAATGTCCCAAAGACCCGCTGTGTGCCAGTTTCTCCCCTGGAGGTTTTCACCGAACAGGATGGTGTTCGAAAGCCCGTCACCGGAACCAATGAAGTCCAGCGATAGCCCTTTCGTGTCAGAGCCGGATGGCCGGAAAAAAGCTCCGGTGGAATGCATGATACTCGCGTCCTGAGCAGTAACGGTTCCGCCGCTGCCGTCCCAGTCAGTCGAGTATGCGTGGTGATCGCCGGTGCCCCAGGCAGCCGTGCTGACATAGCCCGTATTGGCAACATAACTGAGGCCACGTTTCACTCCGAAATTGTTCTGGTCAACCGGACACTGCAGCACTTTCAGGGACGGCCAGTCAAAATCAACGCCACCATTCTGCGAAATGTCGAACGAGTCAATGGCTCGCTTCACCTGACCTTGATCCAGTTCCACGAGAAGCGACACCGCCCAGCTTCGCGCAATGGTCGGCGGAGTTGCAGTCGCGTCGTACGGATACGAAGCCCACAGCTGCGGAAGGCGGCCATTGTTCTTTGTCGCCGAATTCGTAATGGCGAGTACCAGTTGCTTCATGTTGTTCTGGCATTCGGTTCGTCGAGCTGCGGCACGAGCCTGCTGGACGGCTGGCAGAATCAATGCTGCCAGGGTGGCGATGATCGAAATCACCACAAGCAGTTCGATCAGAGTGAAGCCGTGACGCTTCTTTGTCTGCAAGCTTCCTGGCCGCACGCGGGGGCGAAGGGAATTCATCATTACTCTCCTCGTGAAAAAACGTTGAACAAACAGTCCCAGTAAGAACTCGTGAGCCTCATCGGAGGCAATTCAAAAGTCTCGCCAGCCCGCAATGCCCAGACTCTGAATCCGCAGGGATCGAATCGTGGCCCGCCGCAGGTTTGCGGCCTTTGCTGGGACTGTTGTTACGCGCTGAGAGACAAGCTGTCGTGATTGAATGACTCGTCGTCAACCTGGCACCGACCAGAAATGCCCGACCGGCCGTATCCCAGGACGACACCACAGGTTACGAAACCTCTACTTCTCTGTCCACAAACGAAAATCTGCCCGATTCATCAACACGGAATTTCAGCAAATCCTGCCTGAATCACCGGCACTTCATGGCGAATCGGCAGGCGTCAATTAATTGGCACCCTGTGTTTGACGATCTCCTCCCACCGGAACGTTCCGGTGGCCGGTTCGTAGGCTTTTTCCGCATCCGACCGGTCAATCATGAACAACGCGCGGTGTTCATCGTTTGCCCCACCGTCACCGTCACCGTTCAGATCAAACCGCCCGCCAATCCGGACGTCACCCGTCGCGGTCTCATGAACCTCGTGAAACCGCACAGTGAGGTACACAAAGAACACGTTACTCCGAGTTGACGCATTACCCGCAAGCTTCGAAAGCAGCCGGTTTTTCAGGTAGTAGTTCGTCCCGGCGTTGCTTGTGCCCGCAGGATTGCCCGAGTCGATATTTGTTCCCGTATCGAACAGATGTCGGTCAGTTGCGGCCGAGCCGGTGGAGTCTCCCGAGTTGGGATGAGCCCGCGAAAGCCCGTCCTGGCCGCTGGCTCCGCCGCCGGTAAGGACCCCGGCATCGCGGAACGGCCGTGACGCAGTCGTGCCTGGCAGGACCAGCCCGCTGACCGGGTCAGTTCCGTCACGGGATTGCAGCATGTCATACCAATAGTCGCGAACAGGGCCAGTCGTGTTCCGGTCCCGAACACCATCGTTGACGAATCCGTTGCCATTCGTGTCCACTCCGCCACCAGTCCGATACCGATCCGGTTCCGAGTGCAGTTGTGGATCGTCAATCGCCCCGGCGAGAACTTCCGGATGCCGCATCGTGTTGAAATTGAGTCGGCCTGGAACGCGTGTGAAGTTCAGCGGGTTACCAAGCTGCCGATGCATTCGCGTTGGGACTTCCACCAGCCCCAGCAACCGGTGCCAGTGACTGAAGAGTGTTGAGTCTGTCGGGTGATTCGGCAGCAGGAACATGGGTCCGGCGATATCAGGTCCTGTGGCCGTCGAACGCTGAGTCGCAGGGACGCGACCAGCTCCTGCAATGGCACGAGTCAGGTATCGTGGGCTCCGCAACGGAATCGAAAACAGCTCCGCAACCGATGCAAAGTCACGATTGAAATGAGCCTGGACCAGCGTGAACGGCGAAACTGTCCCTCGGTTGTTTCCATCAACCGTCGATGCGGCCGGCTTGATACTGTTAAATCGAAACGGCAGTGAAGCACCAGCCGCCGGGTCACCCGAGTGAGTGACAATGCTGGCACCATTCAACGGCTGGCTTCGCTGCCGGCTGGTCAGGTTGGCCAGCTTCGTACGAACTGCCATTTCCGAAGTCTCGTTTTCCCTCAGGTCGAAATCCTCGCGAGGAGCGAGAACTGTGTCCACAACGACCCAGGGGTTTTCGGAAATCGAAAGCTTTGGCAGGTCCGGATTCATTCGTCGTTCAAGCAGCAACGTAATCTGAGCCACGCCGGTTGCATTGGTTCTGTCCAGGAATTCTCCCGTACTTCCGTTATCCAGCTCGAACTTTGGCTGGTGATTGTTGTGAACCAGATCGAGGTCGCAATTGGGAGTTAGTCCTCCCGAACTCATCACTGCTGGTGACCCCGGACGTCGTGGAACGATCAAATCAAAATTGCCATCTTCGTCATGGTCGACGTAAAGATCGCTCGACGCACCCGCTGAGTAGTTGTCGCCAGTTGCAATCGAAAAAAGACCGCCCGGCGAAACAGACTGAACGCTGCCTCCGTCGCTTAAAAAGTAAATTGCGTTTTCAGGAGAAGTAAGAGCAGGTCGAGGATCGGCATCCGCGTTCTCTGCTGGCGTTGCAGGGTCAGGATTCAATGGGCGGCTGGGCTGAAGCGCGGTTCTGTCTCCATCGATCCGACGAATTCGCCAGATCGCGTCGGCCTTCGACGTGCTGACACTCGGATACGCAAGTCGTGTCGTATCGGGAGAGGTGCTTCGCAGTTCTGTAAACAGGAAGTGATGATCCCCCGCCGTCTCGTCGTACATCGTCCGGGGATTATCCATCGCCGCCCCGCCCGAGTACTTGTTCTGGTACACCCAGAGCGTTTCGCTGAAGGTCAGCTCCTGAGCTTCGACGCCGTACACGATTGCCCGGTCCGAGGGATCGAGATCCCCCTTGCCTGACGCTGGTGGAGCTCCGTCATCCCAGGGTTGATCGTCCAGCCCCCAGCCATCCGACAGGTCAACGTCATATTCAAAGGCGGTCGTCACATTGTCACGATCAAGTGCATCGACGACGTTGACCGCAAACTGAGCCATCCGTCGAAGCTGCGCATTCGAGTAGACGGGTCGCTCAGAACTACCGGCGAGACCGGGGGGGCCTCCGCCACCGAGTCCTGGAGGGCCACCGCCAAACGGACCCGCCGGGTCAGCTGGCAAAGTGGAAAGCTCATTCGATGCGAGTGGGTAATCGGGATACCGACCGTTACTTCCTGCAGCCTGATCCGAGTAGTCGTAACCGCCGCACAGCGTATACAGCATGACATAGATATCCCTCGCCATCCGCTGCCGATCGTAACGGGCCCAGAACTCCTGCTGCCCGGGATTCTGAGGCGGATAAGCGGGAAGCTGCGCCGCGTGTGGCAGATTCGGAAGAGTCGTCAATGAGTTGTCGTCTGAGTGCGGGGTCAGCGGGCGATACTCCAGAGGGCTGTAATAGGGATGCCCAGGCCTCTGATTTCCGGCCCGCACAACATCCAGCACCTGATTCACGTCCAGCCGGAACTGCAGCCGAAGATCACTTCGGTTCCCCCATTCCGCCTCAAGCAATCTTCTCAACTGAGGCCGAAACGGATCCGTTGAAACCGTCCCGAGCGGATTAAACAATGGTGGATCAGGGGTATTGTTCTGGTGATATCCAAAGTACGCAGTCTCGACGCCAGGCCCCCCGAAGAACGCCGGGGGAAACTCTTTCTTCCCGTCCTGATCGACGTCGTGATTGAATTCCCAGGCGCGAGCATCGTCACTGCCTGGCCAGCCGTATTCAGCGGGCTCATCAATGACCCCGTTCTGATTATCGTCCGTTCCGGCGACACCCGGCTGTCCGTCCGGCCCCGCACCAAACAACCGAGCCAGAGGAAACTGCTTCCGGTCCCAGCTCTGAGTCGTATACATCCGCCGAATGTCGACGGCTCGATTGCAGTTTTGAGTATCAAACAGGGCGGCGAGCAGGTCGATGGCTCGACTCTGAATACCCGTGTTGGATTCGTCCCCGCTGGAAAGCTGCAGCGCCAACCCGTCTTCGGCAGTAAACGGCTCGTCGTGAGGTCGCTGCAGGAAATCGCTCTCCAGAATGATCTCCATCATGTCATCAAACGGGATGTCGTCGTTCGTAAACAAGGTTCCATCCCGTCCCGTATCGGCAAACCCGTGAACACCGAACTGAGTGTTAATCATCAGGTTGCCGCCGAGCAGACTCCGCAGGCGGACATCACCGGCAATTCCCATCCCGTTGTACTGAAACCACTGGCTGGGATTGCTTGCGCCCGACATCGGCTGAACCATCCGCAAGTCCGGGTTGTTTCCATACGTCCAGAACAGACCTCGCCCGCTCAGGGAAAGTGGATGTACAAACGGCAGCGACTGAGCCCGCCCGACGTTCGGGCCTCCCACATCCACAGAACCGGATGGGATGACGTACATCTGACTTCCGCCTTCATTGAAGTCACGGTTGTCGTCCCGATTGAAGATGCCTGGATACGGGAAGTACCAGCGGTTGTCACCCTGGTTGAACATGATGATCGACCCGCCACCGGCCGCCTGCCGAAGCTCTTCGACTTTACTGGCTTCTCCGAGCCGCCCGGCGATGACTCGATCGTCCGCACCGGTTGTTCCGTATTCGACGCCCCCCTTGTTGAGCCACCAGTGCAGCATGTTGGCCAGAACCCAGCGGTCCTGAGGATCGGTCGTCGCACCAAAGTATTTCTTCAGATGCTCAAACGGAGTCGCGCTACTCACGAAGTCGCCAGAACCGGGAATCGCATCCAATCCCCACATCAGATTCACTTCTGCCGGGGTGAGGCCCATTGAGGACAACGCGATCTTGTTCCAGTTCAAGACGACCCCACCGGGCGTAGGAGTCGTAAACGTCGATGGAGCTGTATTCCCGGCGAGATTCCCGTGAATATTGAGATTAAACAATGAGTCGCCATCAAGAATCAGCGGCGAAAACATCGCGATGTACTTGGCATTGTCCGACGACCGAATCTGAACGGGAAAGTCCAGGTCCATGATGATGCTGTCCGGAATTCCGTCCTTGTTATTGTCGACGTCGTATTCATAGTTGATTGCTGCGCCGCCGGTGCCTTGTCGGCTCCACACGCCCTGTTCGTTGGAGACGCCGTCCCCGTCTGTGTCCACCAGGAACGGAAACCCGCCGCTGGCTCCCGGCAGGCTGGCAAGAATGGCAGCATCCGCAGTGTTATTGTCATCGAGAAACCGTCGGGAATAGGTCTGCCCCGGCACAAGCTGCGGCGGCACGTGAACGTGCAGTGGATGAGGCCGCATCAATCGTTTGACCCAGCGGGGTGTCGTGGCCCAGTCCGGGTCGCGTTCGACTCCGCCGCCTCCATCCGGCTGAGCAAACAGCTCGGGCCGATGGAATGACGGCTTGATCACAAGTTCCATTTTTCCAGTCGTGCTATTCAGTGTGTAACTGAGGTGAGCCAGAAAGGTGTTGTTGATATCCGCGTAGGTGTAATCGACATCCGGTTCAGGAAATGCCGAGACGACGCGCTCAAACGGAAACCCCTGAGACGTCGAGAAGTTGGCGACGGGCGAGTCAACAATATCCGCCAGCGACGGCCACTCAGCCTGCGGTAAACCGGGAATCTCCACCGTGTCGTCGTTGCCGTCTCCGTCCATGTCGACGATGACGTAATTCGTCGCGGGGTCCAGAGAAATGGAAAACGGCTGGCCATTGTACGGCGTCGCATCGTGACCAAAGAGATTCGAGAGGATCGCATGCCGACCTCCCCACAGGACACTGTTTTTCTCCAGGTCGTCGGGACCGACGATGATCTGTCGCAGCGCCCAGTTAAAATACACGTCGGCATCCAGCAGCGGGGTGCCGACTTCCGCAAAGTTGAGAGCGTTCTCCTGCTCTTGATTCGCAAACGTGAAGAACATCAGTCCCAGCAGAGACAGAATGCCCATCAGTGCGATGACGACAACAATCGTTGAGCCTTTACGACGCGCGCGGGCTCGTTGGAGAAAATTGCCCGCCGTGTGACCGGTCGACGAGACCGCGCGGGTGAAACTGCGAAA
>JAQBVJ010000204.1 GCA_027623235.1 Planctomycetota bacterium | reverse complement strand
AGCGCCGGATGGAACGATCAGTTCCTCGCCGAAGTACTGCAAATTCAGCTGTGAAACTTCGCGCCCCCTCTGGTTCCAGGTGTGATTCGGACAGCCGGGCTGAATCGCCTCACTCGGAAAAATGAGCTACCGTTCGTCGACGCGGCTCATCCAGACGGAATTCGATCTGCCAACCGTTTGAGTTCTGCTTCGCATGCTGGTCGGTTTTCCGGACGACACATTTGCCTCCGCATTAAATTTTGGAATTCTGACGGTTCAACTCCCAGAGGACTCCGAATGCAGCTTTCTGTTTTGACTCGAATTAGAATTAGCAGTCGCGTTTCTCATTTGCCTAAAGCCGAACGATTGTGTGCGAGTCTGGCGGGCCTCTTACTTGCCGCTCTGATTTTCGTTGTGAGCCAGTCGGCGGCAATCGCTGCTGAGGCTGCAACGGCACCGAACATTCTGTTCATCATGTCGGATGACCATGCGGCTCACGCGATCGGGGCTTACGGCAGCCGTCTGGCCGGGCTCAACCCGACTCCGAATATCGATCGACTGGCCAAAGAAGGGGCGAGGCTCACCAACTGTTTCTGCACGAACTCGATCTGCACGCCGAGCCGTGCGACAATCATCACCGGGCAGTACAGCCACAGAAACGGCGTCACCACGCTCAACGGATCGATTGAGCCGGCGCGGCAGACGCTGGCTCTGCAGATGAAAAAAGCCGGCTATGAAACGGCGATGGTCGGGAAATGGCACCTGAAGGAAGAGCCGGCCGCATTCGACTTCTACACCGTGCTGCCTGGCCAGGGCTCTTACTTCAATCCAACATTCCGAGTGCGAGGCCCGAAGCCGTGGCCGAACAATACATTCAGCGTCGGCGGCTACGATTCGAAACACTCGTCCGATGCGATTGCCGATATCTCGCTGAGATGGCTGAAGAGTCGTCAGAAGAAGGACAAGCCGTTCTTCCTGATGCACCACTTCAAGGCACCTCACGACAACTTTGAAAACGCCGAGCGGTACGACTGGCTCTACGGTGACGTCGACATCCCGGAACCGGAAAGCCTCTTCACGCGAGGCACTCACGGTCCACTCGGACGAGCGCTGTATGGCACCTCGGTCGGCCCGCGAAATCAGCGTCGCAATATGGGCCACCACATGTTCGTCGACCAGTCGCTCGCCACGCAGAAATACACGCACGAAGCCTACCAGCGGTACCTCAAGAAGTTTCTGCGATGCGTCAAAGGCGTCGACGATAACGTCGGTCGGTTGCTCGCCCACCTGGAATCGACCGGTGAGCTCGATAACACGATCATCGTCTACACCGCCGATCAGGGTTTCATGCTGGGTGAGCACGACTACATCGACAAACGCTGGATGTACGAAGAATCGCTGCGGATGCCGTTCCTCGTCCGCTACCCGAAGCGGATCAAAGCCGGCACCGAAGTCGAAGACCTCATCAATAACGTGGACTTCGCACCGACGCTGCTGGACCTGGCTGGAGTTCCTGCCGCAGACTTCCCGAGCGAATTTCAGGGCCGCAGCTTTGTCACGAACCTCGAAGGCAACTCGCCCGCCGACTGGCGCAGCTCAAGCTACTACCGTTACTGGATGCACATGGCGCATCACGACAACCCGGCCCACTATGGCATCCGCACGAAGACTCACAAACTGATTTTCTTCTACGGCCTCGCACTCGACGCGCCGGGAGCCGAGAAGACTCCAACAGACCCTCACTGGGAGCTGTACGACCTGGCGAAGGACCCGCACGAAATGCGAAACGTCATCGCCGATCCCGCTTACGCCGACGTGCGAAAAAGCCTCACTGCGGAACTGCTGCGAGTCAAAAAAGAAATCGGCGACGAGGATGCAAAGTACCCGGAGCTGGCCAGGCGATTCAGCGCGAGCCAGTAACGCGGGCGGACGCAGAGTCAGCAGCGAAACAGCGGGTGCTCTGAAGGCCAGCACGAAAGTCACTGCGTGAGAAAATCGCCTGCGCCCGTGGTGTCAGGAGTCGCGTTAAATCGCCATCCGACAACACTCGCATCATTGGCGAGATACGGAAGCTGGCCATCAAGAACATCAGCCGCCAGACCGTCAGGACTATTCTAAAGGAAGAAGGCAGCTGGTGATCAACACGCTGGGGTTTTCGAACGGAATCAACTTCAAGTTCAGCCCATCAACTCAAGGCCCTTCATCGTTCCCGTGCTTGATGCGAAACGATCGACCTCAAGTCCCAGTCGCTGGAGCATCGTGACGTACAGATTTGCGAGGGGGTCGTTGTTGTCCTGATCGCGTGCGATGTGCTGGCCGTGACGGAAGCCGCCGCCGGCGAAGATGACCGGCAGGTTGCGGTTGTTGTGACCGCCGCTGTGCATGTGCGATCCAAGCAGCACCATGGTGCGGTCGAGCAGGTTCGATTCGTCTTCCTCGGTTTCTTTCAGGCGGCGGACGAAGTCTCCGAAAGCTTTCACATGTTCGGACTCGACGATGCCCAGTTGCTTGAGCTTTTCCGGATCCTGGCCGTGGTGCGAGAGATCGTGGTAATTCATCGAGACACCGGGCAGCGCCGGCACGTGGCTCGAATCACCGACTGTGTACGTCATTAGTCTTGTTGAGTCGGTCTGAATCGCGAGGTACATGATGTCGTAGAGTAAGCGCGCTCGTTCGATCGCGCGGGTCTGGTCGAGGATGTTTTTGGGCGGCTGGGCATCAACTTTCGGTTTCGGCTTGTGTTGCCACCTTTCGGCTTTCTGCAGTTGCTGCTCCGCCTCACGCACTGACGTGAAGTACTCGTCCAGTTTTCGGTTGTCTCGCTGGCCAACGCGGCGCCGCATTCTGTTGGCACTCTCCAATACGGTGTCGAGGACACTCTGTCCTTCGCGCAGGCGAACGATGTTCGCTTCTTTTTCACCGGGGCGGCCGTCCAGAAACATCTTCTTGAAGAGATACTCGGGCCATGGGATGCCAGGGATCTTGACGCCATTAGGCGACACGGAAATTCCGCCACCGCCGAGCGACAAGTACGCGAAACGGGTCTGGAGGCCGATCTGTCTGGCGGCGAGCTGATCGATCGAAATCGAATTCCGGAAGTTGGCGGCACCCGGATGAGGTGCACCCGTCAGCCATGACATGGACGCCGCATGACCGCCGTCGACTTCCGGATGTGACATGCCCGAGATGACTGTGAAGTCATCGCGAAGATCGGTCAGCGGTTCGAGATAGGGAGTCGTTACGTAGTCGCGACCAGCTTTCTCCGGCATCAGATTCGGTGGATGAAAAGATAGCTCGAAATTGATTGCGACCATGCGGCGCGGCTCACGTTGCTCGGGCGGCATCGCCAATGCGACCGCCGGACGCATGCAATCCAAAGCCGGCAGCGCGATTGCAACGCCAGTACCTCGCAACATGGTGCGGCGGGTAATACGTCGTGAACTATTCATTTCGAATCCTTGAGGTTGGTTGGCTCATTCAATCGCAAAAAAAGCTTTGGCAAGTGTGTTTACGGCCGCCGAAACGTTTTGCTTTGGACGATTTCGTGAATCAGTGACCGCAGCCCGTAGTCCTTTGGTTTCACGCTCGCGACGATCCGTTCCACTTCCGGCCGGTCTGAGAAACCCAGTTGTCGACCCAGCGCATAAGTGAGCAACAGTCGCGTGAGCGATCGTGGCATCGCGGTCTTGTCTTCGAGCAGCAGTCGTTTGTAGTCGCGAATGTCGGCAAACGTTCGGCCATCGGGCATTGTGCCTGATGCGTCAACATCCGGGCCCTGGCGATACTGGACGTAATGTTTGGGCGCCTGTGGGTGACGCGGCACCTGGACGTACTTGCCGCTGCCTCGCGTGCGATACCAGTCACGTTGCGCACCGATGACGTCGAAACTTTCCAGTGCGAATCCCGGCGGGTCGATCTTCTGGTGGCAACGATTACAGCTTTCGTGCTCGCGGTGTTTCGCGAGTTGTTCCCGGATTGTGGTCGCTCCGCGGATGTCAGGTTCGATGGCGGCGATCGTTGGTGGTGGCGGCGGGGAAGGCGTGCCATACAGATACTTCAGGATCCACGCGCCGCGCAACACCGGAGACGTCCTCGTGCCGTCGGCCGAAACCTTGAGCACGCTGGCTTGAGTCAACACGCCGCCGCGCACGCTGTCGTCCGGCAGTTCGACCCGGCGGACTGCCAGGCCTTTGACACCGTCGATGCCATAGAAGTCGGCCAACGGCTTGTTGAGCATCGCAAAGTCAGAATCGATGAAGTCATTGACACTGTGATCGCGGTAGAGAACTTCGCGGAAGAACGCATGTGTTTCGTCGAGCATCGACTGACGCAACAACTGTCCGTATTCCGGATAGAGATTCTGGTCCGGCACGGTTAAGTCCAGGTCATAGAGTCGCAGCCACTGGCCGGTAAAGCTCTCGACAAACCGCTCGGATTTCGGATCGGCAAGCATCCGTTCGATCTGGGCATGAAGGACTTCCGGCTTGTGTAACTCGTCGCGATCAGCCAGCGAAAGAAGTTGCTCGTCGGGCAGGGAACTCCACACGAAGTACGACAGGCGTGATGCCAGTGCGTAGTCATCGATCGTCGTGTTTGTCGCCTTTCGCTCCGCGAAAGACGCGCTGCTTTCGCGGAGCGAAAGGCGACTATCGACACGCTCCTCGAGAAACAGAAGCTCCGGCGCGCAGATGACACCTTTGAGTCCGCGTCTGAGCGCCGCCTCGAATGACAAGCCTTCGTCGAGCGCCTGCTTCGCGAGTGCGACGAACGGTTCGACTTCGGTTTCGTCGGTGGATCGCCGAAACGCCTGCGGAAGTTTTCGGGACAGAATTGCACGCATGTCGTCCAGCGTTCCCGTTTCCGGATCGAGATCGCCAAGGAGTTCCGTGCGGCTCGTCGGTGGCCACGGCTCAATCGGCCCCTCAATCTCAATATCGCCGATGAACAGGCCAGCTCCCTTGTATTCCTGCTCATCGACCTTCCACCAGGGGAACCCTCCGACCAGGCCGAAGGCGAAGCAATCCGATCGCTCCGGACTGCGGTCCGTGAATTCCACGCTCGTGACCTTGCCCGGAATCGCTTCGAAGAAGCCCGCGGTGTGTGAGGCAATCGCTCCCGTCGTCCCGCCCATCACGTGCATCACCACCGGTTCCTCGCTTTGTTCCGCGCGGATCTTCATGCGGACTCGATAAAGGCCCGGTGCCGGCAGGCTCGTGTCGTACATCGGCAGGTGCTTGGCGCCGCTGAACAACACGATTCCGTCCGGCAGCTTCCGTTCCGAACTGTCGACGCCACGTTTGGACGTGGCAAAGTTCGCCGTCTTCTTCATGGTGATTGGTTTCTTCGGCGGACCAAACACTCGATCGAGTACCAGGTCGGCAGCCTCGACATACAGCACCATCTGCTCAGCGGACAACGACAAAGCCGAGGCCGTCGTATCAAAGCCCTGTTCCGTGGCGTCGTCGGGTAGCAACCGTTTCACGTCGACGTGAATGCCAAATAAATCGCGAACGGTGTTTTCATACTCGTTGCGATTCAGTCGCCGCAGGTCGATCTCGCGTGAATTGAGATCCGCTTCGGTGATTGACTTGCCCAGCGTCGCCAGAAACTGCGACTTCGAGTCGGCACTCGGCCTGGCTTCCGACTTCGGAGGCATTTCACCGTCCGCAACTCGGTCGTGAAGATAAACCCAGCGACGCCGCACTTCCGCATCCGAAAGGTCATCGGAATTCTTCTGAAGATCGAGACCGCCTTCCGGAGTCTCACCCGAGTGACAGTCGACGCAGTGCTGTTTCAGGAACGGCGTCAATTGCTCTCGCACCGAAGTCTGTGCCTGCGCGGTCGCAACTCCCAGCGCGAGCACACCGATGAAGCACGTCGATTGGAATCTGTTACTCACACGTTTGTTCCTGTTGGAGAGGAATCACACAACGACCAATCCAGAGATCTCGCTTTCGGGCGGCGGAAGAATAAATCGCCGGTATGCTCACGCCACGCAAACGCCTGATGGTAACGTTGCGGCCGCCACTCACTCACCCGCTCCGGCAAACCAGCTCCTGGCCAGCTCATTTTCTTTGAAGAATGACAGCAGCAGGTGAGCCACCTTATCCCGTCCGGACTCGGATGGATGTGTGCCGTCGCCTCCGAGGTCTTCGCGTTTCCAGACGAGCCGGTCGGTTTTGCGTGGAGTGACACCATCGGCCCAAAGATACGGGCCCCACAGCAGCAACGGTGCTTTCGCCGTTTTGTCCGAAGCGTCATAGTCAAGTTCGGCCGCGCCGTCGAACTGTGCCTGGATCAGCCAGCGCACAGGGAACGCGGATTCATAGGCGAACGGTTCCGGATTGAGTGAGCCACCGGAGTAGCCGCCGTAGATGCGGCTCGACAGGTACGCGACGCGAAGGTTCGGGAAGTGCGATTTCGCGTTCTGTATGACTGCCTGCGTGTCCTTCTGCAGCTTGCCGCCGTGTGCCTGCAGATCGCCGCGCGGACCCTTGTTAGCCAGTTTGATCCAGGCCACCTGAACCTGCGCGGGCGTCACGCTGGCTCGTTCGAGTCGCCGGGCCGCCTCTTCCCACGGACGGGCATCCGGTTTGACCCACTCAGCCATCGCCTGTCCGCCCTGAGCGCAGTCCACGATCGTCAGTCGGGCGGACTTGTCCGGATCGCGATCGGCAACCTGCTTGAAGCGGGAGAATTCCTGCGTGGCGTTCGACATGCTGATCGACACGAGCACGATGCGGCCATCCGCTGCCGATTCGCCTTTCGCGTTCAGCGGGCGAATCTTCGCGAGTTCCCGCAGCGCGGCCTCGCGATGTTTCGCCGGCGGTTCATTCTTTCCCTGGCCGTAAAGACCGCCATCCTGCTCCAGATAACGATCATCTGCAGTCATTTCATCGAGAGGCTTCAGCCCCGTCCTCTCACCGGGCGGCAAAGTGCGGGAGTCTCGGCCCTGAGCGTTGCCTGGCTGCGACTTGCGCCGCGCCTCAAGTGCGCGTGTCAGGTAGGCTTCTTCGTCCGCCGAAAGCCGTCCGCCACTCTGCTTTTTGCGGAACAATTCCCGCGCCCGGTCGAAGTCGATCTTCTCGTCGTTCGCCTGCGGTTTCTTCGCGGCGGGTTTCGTGTCCCGGCCAGGCGATTGCGCCGACAAGTCGCCCGCGCCGACAATCGGAATCAGAAACAGGAACATCAGAAGTTGGAAACATCGATTCATGATTCACCTCGCTGAACAAGGACGGGATCAATCGCTGCTGTCCGCGCCGACCTTTCGCATGACGGGCTACCCTGGAAGATTTACTCGAACCGTCCAGCCGTCGTCGATGCTGCGGCCAGGGATAACGCGGAGCTCATGGCCAATCAGTTTCGACTGGCCATTGCTCCACGCTCTGTTGTGTTGCATGCTGCCTGAAACACGCTCAACGATAAATCACGGCGAGGGAAGTATGACGCCATCCGACTTCAGGTCTCGCAGGCCGGTTCGTGAATTGCCGTTTTGCCCTTCCTGCAGGAGCCTTCATTTGATGCTTCTTCGCCTTGCCGCTCTCGCCGTCCTGATGTTTGGAGTGAACCTTCACGTTCAGGCAGACGATCAGCGCGTCGCGATCGGCGACCACGTGACGACGCTTGAATTCAAAGACATTCGTTACCTGCCGCGTTCACTCAGCGAACTGGGAAAGCACAAGGCGTTTGTGTTTGTGTTCACAAATACGACGTGCCCGCTGGTGCAGCGCTATCTGCCGCGTCTGAAATCGCTGCATGAAGAATTCGGGCCGCTGGGCGTTCAGTTTGTCGCCGTGAATGTTGGTGAGGGAGACTCGATCCAGGAAATGGCCGCTCAGGCGCTCGAACATGAAATGCTGTTTCCGTTCGTCAAAGACCGGACCGGCGAGTGTGCCAGAGCACTCGGTGTCGAACGAACTCCGGAAGTGGCCGTCCTGAACGAGAAGCACCGGCTTGTGTATCGAGGTCGGATCGACGACCAGTATCGGCTGGGCGGAGTGCTCCCGAAGCCGCGTCAGGAAGAACTGAAAGCCGCTCTCCAGGACATCCTCGCCGCGCGAAAGGTGGCTGACACGAATGGCACTGCCGGTTTGGTAGCAAGGGGTTACGTCATGCGGCGGCTTCGAGTTCGGCCTG
>JAQBVJ010000203.1 GCA_027623235.1 Planctomycetota bacterium | reverse complement strand
GCCGGATGGAACGATCAGTTCCTCGCCGAAGTACTGCAAATTCAGCTGTGAAACTTCGCGCCCCCTCTGCTTTCTGTCCGGCCCCCAGGTTGGACAGTTCTCGAATTGTGTTGACGCCGAAATCGACGAGCGTGTCCGCACTCTTCTTGCCGAGTCCCGGCAACATTCTCAGTTCCCGGTTCCACTGATTACGCTTCTTCGTCTCGGAACTGCGCCGCGAGGATTTCGCAGCGTCCTCCTGGGACTGCGATTCGGCCGGGTCCTCATTGCTTGTCACGGGTGAGATCGCGGTCTCAGTTGGTGTCTTACCTTTCGTCTCGACGGGCGTTTGTTCCTTGCTGCCAGGAGCAGGCTTCTGCGACTGGGTGGCCATCTGAGATTCCTGCCGCATTGATTCGGCGAGGCTCGCCACTTCATCCAGTCGAGCCTTCACGGTGCCCATCCAGTCCGAATGGCCGGAGCCCGACTGCCGTTCGCGTTCCAGTTCGCTCACGACGGACTGCAGCTTTTCTTCCATCCGCGACAGAGGAGTACTCAGCGTCGGCGAGATTTCTTTCAGCTCAGCACAAAGCTTCACAAATTCCGTCCGCAGGTTAAGGAGCATCTCATCGCGCATCGCCGTGACACGAATTTGCTCGGCATTTCGTGACTCATTCCGCGACTGTTGCTCCAGTTGCCGCCGTTCCATGTTGTGAAGACCGGTCTCAAAATGGTGCCGCAACTGCTCGATCTGATCCCGAATCGAATCCAGCGTCTGTTGTACGTTCGAGAGTTTCTTACCAGTGATCTTCATCCGTTCCGGAATCTGGTCGACTTCGCGGCTGACTCGATCCACCGAATCCCGCGTCTCCTTCGCGAGGGATTCCGCGTGCTGAGCCTGCCGTGACAGCTCCGTGCGAATTTCCCGAATCCCTTCCAGCGCAGGTGCCATTAGATTCGTCGAGACTTCGCCGACGCGATGAATCGTTTCGTCGGCCGTCCGCTCGACATCCTGACGCAGGGCCTCTTTCATTTGATCGACGCCTTCCCGTCCGGACTCAAACGTCGACCGCAGTTCGGCGAGCTCCGTCTGCATCGTCGACCGGATTCGCTCTGGAATCGATTCTTCAAACCGGCTGGCCTGCGTCGTCACAACGTCGATCTGTCGTCGCACCTCAGCCAGCGACGCCTGCAACGGAGCTGCCACTGTCGCCGGCAGCCGCTCATCCAGTCGGGCCGTCGCCTGAGTCACACACGCAGCCAGCCGATTTTCGAGTTCTTTCAGCGAGTCGACCATCAACCGGACCGGCGTGTCCACTTTTTCGACGACCGCGCCGCGAAGCTGATCGACGTTTCGTTCGAGCGTCGCTTTGAGTTCCTGCGACTGCTTCTGGCCGTCGGTGCGAACTCCGGCCAGTCGCTCGACGACATCCGCGTGAGTCGTCGCGGCCACTTCCTCAACATGATTCAATCGCCCACTCACGTCCGTCAGCATCGTTGAAAACGCCTGCGACGTGTCCTGCATTTTCCGATCGGCGGCTTCCCGGATTCCAGCAAAATGTCGACCGGTCTCTTCCTGCAACTTCTCAAACAGCCGCTCCGTCGTATCCGCGATTCCAGCCAGTTGTTGACGGGTCTCAGCCCTCAACGATTCAAACTGCTGGCCGGTCGTCTGCTGGATCTGGTCAAGTTTTTGAGACGCTTCCTCAGCCTTTTTTTGCTGCTCTTCCAGAATCACCGTTTTTGTTTCGTCCAGGTCCGTCCCGAGCCGTCCAAACCTGGACGAGCTCCACTTCGTGGCGATCGCGGTGCCGCCGCCTCCACTTCCCAGAAGCAGCAGGAGAATCATACCGGCACTGAGGATCTCGTGATCCACAATCGACGACGCCCACGAGCCCTTGAATTTCTCAAGCTCCTTATTGAGGACGTTAATCATCGTGCCGTCTGTCGACGACTTCTCGTTCTGCGTGCCGATCTGTTCCTTCAGGATGGCATACTCTGCTTCGAGTTCGGCCGTGGTCTGAGCCGCTTGTGTCTCCATCTGAACCGCATGATCGTGCTTCGCGGTTAACGAACCAAAATCCGTCTGAAGACTCGTTAATTCGTTGCGGACCGTCATGAGTTGATTTGACTGTTCGCGAATCTGGCCCACCTGGGTTTTGATCTCGTCGTCTTTCCCGTTGAGTTGTTTTGTCAGGCTGTCGTTTTTCCGCTGGCAACTTTTGACCTCGCCTGAGAGTTCTTCCATCGCCGCTGCACCGAGAATCAGCTCCGCCTGCAGCCGCGTTTGGTCGGTCAACAGTTCATCGCGCTGCTTCTCAAGCAGCTTCTGCTGCTGGACGCGATGTCGACGCACCTCGTCGCACGCCTCGCGCACAGTCGCCAGACCGGCCGGGATGTCGTTTTCACTGGTGAGGCTCAGCGAGTCGCCGCCGGCAAATGTCCCGAGCGTCTGAAGGCGATCAGCCACCTCACCCGCTTTGCAGATACCGACGAGGACGAACTTCATTCGGCCTCCAAACTGCTCCTTCATCTGCTTCGCCGCGAGGTTGGCTGACCCGGCGCGGTAGTTGCTGCCGTCGGTCACGAGGATCACCAGTGGCGTTGCACCCGCATCAACCTTTTCGACGATTCGCTGGAAGCAGGACACCAGATCGCCCTCCCCGAACGGGAACAGTCTGTCGACGCCGCGGCGAATGACGGTGCGATCGGCAGCCGACATCGGCTGAAGTGGTCGCAGTTCCGAAACGTCGTCACGCAGAGTCAGTACGCCGAGCCGAATCCCCTCGGGCGCCAGATCGAGCACAGCGGACGTCACAACGCGGCCCAGGTCGAGGCGTGAGGCTCCGGTTTCAGACGACGTCTGGTACGCCATGCTCGAGGTCGCATCGAGTACGACAAGAATGTCAGTCACGGCAGACGCTGATTCCAAACCTGCAGTGACGGGCACCGCTTGATTCGGCGGGTCCTCAGCGAAACCCGTGAGGCACGATGCCAGCAACGCTGCCACCAGCGCGACGCGATTGAGAACCCGGCTCAGTGCCCCTCGATTCGAAGGCCGAGCCACGTTGCGAATTCGGAAGCAGAAACACTTCATAATTGCTGTCCGGTTCCGGACTCCAAACGGAAAGAATGGAGTCTCCCTGTTTCGAAAACTCGCCGTCCGCAGCACGCAGGCCGTTTGCGGATTTTCAGCGGATGACCGGTGAGAAACGCCGGCGCTACAGTATTCCGGAGGGATTTGGCCATTCCGGATTCGTTCACGGGACTTGTCCGGGAATCGCCGTACTCTGTCCGGCTGAGCGGATTTGTCAGAATGCCGGACGCCGCCGCAGCCCGCGCAAAACTCACCAGTCAACACGTGAGTTAACGAACTGTCACGCAGGTTCGACGTGCCCCATGAGTCCGGTCTGATGGGTGCTCCGGGTCCGAACAGAAGGCGCGAAGGAAACGAAAACGACGCGTCACGAGCCGCTCGCTGAACCGCTGATGAATGCTGATCGACGCGATTCCTGCCCGACTCATTTGCGTTGATCTGCGCCCGGTCGCAGTTTCTTTTGACGCCGTTGCCGCGTCAGGCAAATTCGCAACTTCGCGAGCCTGCTGCGCGGACGTCAGTTGCGAGGCCTCGACTACTCCGCGCGGACGCGGACGTTTTCGAGCCGAATCCGCGATGGCGAGGCGTTGCCCAGGAACGCGTCGAGTCCAACGAAGCCGCTTGTCTCGGCGTCGACGGCAGTCTCGATGACGACGGCATTATTGACGAGCACCGTAACCTGGCCCGAGCTCACGCGGACTTCGATCTGATCCCAGCCAGCCCGGTTGCGGGCGACCGGACTCGCCGGGCGGGCGAGGAATTCCGTCCCGCTGGCTCGCCGCAGAAAGCAGAACTGCTGAGCGTCCAGGTGCAGACGCAGACCTTCGAACGAGCCGGACTGAGGCACGCCGAGGCACAGCATGCCGGCTGTCGTATCCGTCGAGATGTTCATTCTTAACGTGAATGCGGTCAGGCTGCGGGCTCGATCGACGAAGCCCGTATTGATCGGCTGTTTCGGAACGTCGATCGCCGCAGTCCCGTTCGCGATCGTCCACAGCGAGCGTCCCTGATCCGGCAGATCGCGTTCGGTGTGCCGAAAGAAACTGGCATCGGCGATTCGAGCAAACACGCCCTGAAACTGAAATCGCTCCAGCGTTGTGAGAAGTTCCTTGTGAGCCAGCTTCGCCGACTCAGTCAGCTCGACGCGGCTTTTTTCATTGGAGACTTCCGCGCGGACCGTCTTGAGAAAATCGAGACACGACTTCAGGCGGTCTGCCTCGTCGAACTGACGACTGCGTCGCAGCACGCCTTCCGGAATCGAAATGAGTTTTTCCGATTCCTCAAACCGTCCTTCCTTGACCGCCACCAGAGCGGCGGCGAGCCCCACTTCAACAACCTGCTGCTCGTCGAACCACGTTGAGCCGCGCGGTTTGAACACGGCGAGACACTCGGTCGTCTCCGCCACGACATCTCCGCCGAATTGTTCGCTGGCCGCTCGAACGGCTTCCAGAGCCAGCGCGACGCTGCGGCCTTTCAATGCCAGTTCGCGAGCCACTCGAAACAGCCCGAGTCCCAGCGTGCCTTCGTCCGCTTCCTTGGCCCGAGCGAGCATCCGCGCCGCGAGTTCGACCCGCTCATTGACCGACCGGGCCGCGGCGATCTCGCGACGAAACAGCTCGCGAGCTTCCTGTTCGGCTTTCTCGATGTCTTCCGGCGTTGGCCCGGCCGGCAGCTTCACGGACGCGACCGCTCCCGGATCCGGCTTGGGAGTCGTCGTCGTCGCCGCCCCGACCTGAATCGCCAGCTTTCCGGACGCGGAGCGTCCCGCATCTCCCTCGACGCCGACACGAACTCCAATTTCGTAAGTGGCCGCGGCAAGAGCCTCGCCGGTTTTCCAGGCGAACTCGCCACTTTGCGTGTTGAGCGTCGCTCCGTCCGGCGGAGAAGTTGTGAACTCAAAGAAAAGCGTCTCGTCGGTGGAAGCTCCGACCGCCTTCAACGTAGTGAGCAGCGTCTGACCCGGTGCGACTTTCAGATCGGGCATCTCAGCCAAAGCCAGTTGCGGTTGGCCTCGCTGAACGTCGATCTGAATCGTCTGTGCCGAGTGCGTTTTCGGATTGGCCTGCGTCGAAACCAGAACGAGCACCGTCTGCCGGCCCGGCGACATGTCGGCCGGAGGAGTCCATTCGAACTCGCCGGACAAAGGATCGATCAATGCGTTCTGCGGAGCCCCGGGAGCCAGCTGAAACCTCAGCGGACTCTCCGGCAGGTCGCTGTCCGACGCGACGATCGACACGCGAACCGGGTTCCCCGCGACGACGGATTGAGCAGGAACCGACGCGACGGTTGGCGGCTCGTCGACTTCGTTAACGACGATTGAGACGGTTTGAGTCGCGGCCGGCTGCTGCTGCTCGGCGAGCTTCGCTTCAACGTGAATTTCAAACCGGCCTGGCCCATCGGCCTCGCCGGGCTGCCAGCGCAGCTCGCCGGTTTTCTGATCGAGCGTGAGGCCGGTGGGAGTCTCTCCCGCCAGGCGAAACACAGCCGCGTTGCGGAGCTGCGACGGACCGTCGAGCCGCACAGTCAAAACGACCGGCTTCCCCTCGTCGACTTGAGTTTCGGCGACAGGGAGAAACGTCAGCGGCGCGGACGAAGCCGAATCCGATGAGGCGACGCCGCCCGGTCTCACATCGCCCGCCGCGTTGCCATCGCCACGCGTCATCCAGAAGAGCCCGCCAAGCAGCAGACACAGCGCGACGCCGGCACCGGTAAGAACTTTCGGGTTGAGCCCGCTTCTCCGCGACGGATCGCGGGCGGCCAGCACGGTCTCCGATGGTGAGTCAACAAGCGTCAGCGGCGAAGAATCGTGCAGCGCGAATGCGTCCGTGGTCGAGGTCGTGGTGTCTCCGGCGAGGACGTCGGCGGACGTGCTGCCTCCCAGCGTGTTCAGAAATTTGCCGTAGCCCGTTTCCGCCTCGTCGCTGCTGCCGACCGCGACGCCGCTCGGCAGAGCCACCGGTTCGAGCCGCCGCTTCGCGCGACGGAGAAACTCTTCGCGCGGGACGACTTCACAGAACGGTGCCAGTGCCTCAGCGAGCTCGCCCGGAGTCTGAAACCGCTCGGCCGGATCGCGAGCGAGCATTTTTGCGATCACCGATTCGAGTGGCTCCGGCACCTCTGGCAGAAACGATCGGATCGGCGGCGCGTCGGTCGAGCAACGCACCATCAAAGTCTGCAGCGGGTTGTCGCCGTGAAACGGAACGTGGCCGGTGATCAATCGAAACGCCGTACAGCCCAGGCTGTAAACGTCGCCGCGAATGTCGACGGACCGAGTGTCCCAGCCCTGCTCGGGCGACATGTAATCCGGCGTGCCCATGACCTGCCCGGTGCGAGTCATCTCGCTATGGTCGACGCGCTCGCTGACGAACCGGGCGAGCCCCAGGTCGAACACTTTGACCAGGGGCGAGCCGTCGTTTCTCCACGTCAGAATCAGATTGCCCGGCTTGATGTCGCGATGGACCATGCCCCGCTCATGAGCGTGCTGCAGTCCGAGAGCTGCCTGGCGGATGTACTCGCAGGCCTCGCCGACCGGCAGCCGGCCACGAAGCTTTGCCGCCTTCGAAAGCGGCTCGCCCTCGACATACTCCATCACAAGGATGTACGACTTCGCCGTCTGTGCCGCGTCGAGTGCCCGCACGACGTGAGGACTTTCCAGCGCCGCTGCCGCCTGGATTTCTTTCTGAAACCGCGCGACCTGAGCCGGCTTGTTGACCAGTTCCGGGTTCAGCGTCTTTAACGCGACGATCCGCTTGAGACGAATGTGCTCGGCTTTGAAGACGGCTCCCATGCCGCCTCGCCCGGCGAGATCCAGCAGCCGGTACTCGCCCACGACAAAGTTCTTTCGCCCGGCCAGCAACTGGTCCCACTGCCACTGAGTCAGCGTGCCTTCTTTGACAAGCTTCCGCGCGTAGCACTCGGTGTCGACTTCGTGGCGAACCGGCTCGACTTCTTTACGGACAGCTTCGATCTGGTCATTGTCGAGAACTCGACCGGTCTTGAGCCGTGTCAGAAATTCATCGATCGAAAAAGAGGCCATGACGAGGATGCCGGTGGGGGTGCAGTGACGGACCCGAAGATTGGGGAGGGTGCGCGTGTCCGCTTTGGACGTACAGAAGTCCTGCGGGTTCCTGCAATTTTCAGAGTGAGTCAGAAAACCCGACCAGGCGTTCGACATGCCAGGTCCCGATTGCTCTCACCGGAATCGCTCGTCAGGTTGACGAAACACGGCCTGCGCGCGAACTTCAGGCGCGTTCACTGAAACTCAAGCGAAACCGAAACAGGTGCAGCCATGACGATCCCGCCTGACAGACGAGACTTTTTGCGGAGCGCTGTCGTGGGCCTTGCGTCGGCTGCTTTCGCTCGGAGTGCTCCGGCGAAAGCCGCTCAACCAGGAGCCCCTCTGCCAAAAGACACTGCGCCGAAAGCACAGATCGCGATCACACTCGACCTGGAAATGAGTGCTCAGTACCCGCGAGCCGACATGACCGAATGGAATTTCCAGAAAGGGAATCTCGACGAGCCCACGAAAAAGTACTCGGTCGACGCCGCCCGGATTGTGAAACAGCTGGGAGGGCGAATTCACTTTTTCTGCGTCGGCCGCGTGCTGGAGCAACCCGACATCGACTGGCTCAAGCAGATTTCCAAAGCAGGACACCCGATCGGAAATCACACCTACGATCACGTCAACGTGCTCGCGAAGGAGCCGGAACAGACTCAATTCCGGTTCCGCCGCGCACCGTGGCTCGTCGCGGGGCAGTCCGCCGAGGAGATCATTCGAAGCAACATTCGCGTGACGACGATCGCCCTCAAAGAACGGGCCGGCATCGACGTCAACGGATTCCGAACGCCGGGCGGATTCAGCACGGCACTGACTGGCCGCGAGGACGTGCAGGCACTGCTCAAGGAATCCGGTTTCTCGTGGGTCAGTTCCAAGTACCCGTCGCATCTTTCCGGCGAGAAGGGCAAGCGGCCGGGCGAGGAAGGTAACCGTTCACGGCCCAGTGCGAAAGAATTGAAAACTGGTCTAGACTTGGGCGGATGTTTTCTGGC
>JAQBVJ010000202.1 GCA_027623235.1 Planctomycetota bacterium | reverse complement strand
GCTCCAGGCCGAACTCGAAGCCGCCGCATGACGTAACCCCTTGCTACCAAACCGGCAGTGCCATTCGTTCCAGACACCAGACCGACGTATCCGGTCCCGATCATTACGACTTTCATGTCACGATCCTTTGATTTGCAGTGAGTGAGTTCGGGCCGAAGCCGGTCAGGCACGAGCCATCAGAAACGCTTTCGCGGAACAGCGAAGCAAGGCTCATCACCTGTCGCGGGCATTCCACACAAGGTGCATAAAGGTCGATTTCCGGCCCCGACCAAATTCTGCGGACAAGACTTCGAACAAGACGGCAAACGCCTCCCTGAATTTCGGTTCGGCTTGAAGGAAATGCCGCGATGCACCAGTTGTGTGCCGTTTCCGGAAGGTTTCTCCGGTCGTCGGCCCGCCCGTGACCAATATTGCCAGGACGGCGAGCTGAGATTCTGCGCAGCTCATCAGCCATCAATGACGAATCACCGTCTGGAGATTTCCGTGACGTCTGAATCCAAACAGCTCCGCCTCCTCGTTGTGGCGGAAGCCTGCAATCCCGCCTGGTCGAGCGTTCCGCTCGTCGGATACAACATGGCCACCGCGCTCGCACGCCGGCCGGAGCTCGATGTCACAGTCGTCAGCCACATTCGAAATCGCGAAGACGTCTTAGAAGAGTGAACTCTCGCTGCGAGCCAAACTCGTCTTTATCGACAACGAGCTCGTTGCGAAGCCGATGTTCAAAGTCGGACAACTGCTCCGAGGTGGCAGCTCGCTCGGCTGGACGACGAACATGGCTCTGAACTGGCCGGGCTACGTTTACTTCGAGAAGAAAATCCTGCGGCTTTTTCGCGAGCATTTTCGTCAGGGCGAGATCGACCTCATCCATCGCCTGACGCCGCTGTCGCCAACAATCGGCAGCCCGCTGGCCGCGAAGTCCGGCGTGCCCATGCTGCTTGGCCCGCTGAACGGTGGACTGCCCTGGCCGGCCGACTACCCGGAACTGCGTGGCAAGGAACGCGAGTGGCTCGTGCCGATCCGTAAATTTTACAAGGCCCTTCCGTACTGGTGGTCGATGTACCGCAGCCTGGCGGGAGTCGTCGCCGGCAGCCGACACACCGCCACGGAAATCCCGGAACATTTCAGCGGCCGCGAGTTCTACGTTCCGGAAAACGGAATCGACCCGGACCGCTTCGAACTGGCTGAAGGCTGGACGGCCCCGGAACCTGGCAAACGTTTTCGTTTCATCACGGTCGGCCGACTTGTCCCGTACAAAGCGACCGGGAGCCGCGAAGAACAAGCCGTCGGGGCGAACTGACAGTCGACGCAGGGCCGGTTTCCACCGGCCGCTCGCCTGAATCACTGGCCGGTGGGAACCGGCCCTGCGACTGAATTCCCCTCAACGAAGAATCCATCATGGGCCCGCTCAGAAAAATTTACGCGAAGGTTGCCGGGAAGCTGAAAGGCGATCAGCGCGCGGGCCTCGCCAGCGTCGGCTGGATGGGCATGTCGTTTGGTTCGACTCTCGTCTGCAAGCTCGGCAGCAATCTGGTGCTGACGCGACTGCTCGCGCCGGAAGCCTTCGGGCTGATCGGTACGGCGATGGCGTTTCTGACGCTGCTCGACTGGCTCTCCGATCTGGGAATCCAGCCAGCTCTGATTCGACACAAGCACGGAACACGTGCTGACTGGCTGAGCACCGGTTGGTGGATCAGCACAATTCGCGGCACTGTGGTTTCTGTCCTCGCTGCCGCTGCGGCGTTTCCACTTGTCGAGTTTTACGGAAGACCGGAACTGCTGGGAGTGCTCCTCGCACTTTCCTCCACACCGTTTCTGCAGTCGCTTCGCAGTCCCGGAATGCCTCTGCTTCGCCGCAATCTGAAGTACAAAGGCGTCTTTATCGACGAGCTGACTAAGACGGCCGTCGGGTCGATCAGCAGCGTGACGCTGGCCTTTTTCATCCCGTCTGCCTGGGCCATCGTCGGAGGCATCATCAGCGGCTCAATTGCCGGAATCATCGGCTCGTACATCCTCGTCCCGATGAAGCCGGGCAGGTGGAACATCGAAGCCCGCAAAGAACTGTGTTCGTTCGGCCGGGCCATCATGATCAACACGATCGTCATGGCGCTGTGGTTGAATATCGACCGACTGGTCGGGCTGAGGTTCATGTCAGCAACGGAAATGGGGCTTTACACGATCGCCTTTAATCTTGTCGCGGTCCTGGAAGCGCTCATCACTCGAACCTGCGATGTGCATTTTTCCATGCTGAGCCGACTGCAGGACGAACAGGCTCAGAACGCCTGGCAGAAAACAGTGGCGAAGAGGGTGACGATGTGGCTGATGCCGATTCTGGCCGGAGGCATCATGCTGAGCCAGTTTGTCATCGACCTTCTGTACGACGAACGATACGCCGGGGCCGGCATCATTCTGTCGATCTTCATGGCGAGGCTGATGATCCGGGGAATCGGGCAGCTTCAGTTCCAGCACCTGCTGGCTCGCGGCGAGGTCAAGAACGCGACCTTTGCTTATGCCGTCGCACTGGCCGTTCAGTTTTCCGTGTTCTACCCGCTTGTGACGAACTTCGGCGCAGTCGGTCTGGCAATCTCCGGGCTCATCTCGACAACTGTGCTGACCGTCTCGCAGGCTCTCTTCACAAACCGCGAGGTCACAAAGACATGCCCGGTCATGCGACCGGTCATCGGCACTGCTGCATGGATGATCGTACCCATCGTGGCAATCGGCCTGATGGCCTGAGGAGGCCATCCTGACGAGCGGTTTTCCCTTACGCCTCGTCGCTGTCGCTCACCCCTCCGCCATATCCGTCATAAGAAAAAAGCCGCCTCGCGATCCATCGCGAGGCGGCACATTTCGAGTGAGTGACATCCTTCCCTGAATGCCGGCTGGTCGGCGTCCTCGTGAGTCGATCCCTCGAACCACGATTCCGCTTTCCAGCTAAGCCAGCGTCATCAACTTCCCGGAGCATCCATTCACCCGTTCAGAAGTGATGACCGAAAAACGCCGTTGGTGCAGCGACGCTTCTCGCGTCCGATCCTTCGGACGTCTGATTCCGCAAAGCCCGGTCGGCCAGCGGTCGTTCCGAAACAGAGCAGTGTCTCCCTCAGCGCGAACGCTTCGGCGGGACACTCTTACGAATCGAAAAGTCCTGGTTGCTTCTTCTTTCCTCCGTGACTGAGAATCTTCTCCAGACTGTGGTGCCGTCCTGTTGTCTGTCACCTTGAGTCGATTCAACTTCCGATTTCGTAAGCCTGCTCCGCGATCTCATCAAACTGCGGATTCAGCTTCGCGACATATTCTTCCCAGCGAGTCGTATCCCAGACTTCCAGGTGATCGCTGACTCCCAGAAGAACGACCTTCTGATCGAGCTCAGCAAACTCACGCAGACGATCCGGAATCCGGACTCGCCCCTGCTTATCGAGGTCCCCTCGATCGGCACCGGCATAAAACAGTCGCATGTAGTTGCGGACGTCGGTTTTCGAAGACGACTTGAACCTTTCGGCCAGCGACTCGAAAGCCGACGGCGTGAACAACGCCAGCGATTTGTCCGTCCATGGAGCAATGAAAATCTCTGTGAGAGCCTCGCCGCCAAGCTCGTCCCGAACACGCTTCGGAACGGCAAGCCGCCCCTTGTCGTCGAGTGACCTTGGCCACGTCCCCGTCAGAGCCATTCCACTGCCGATCGCTGCTCAAGCAATTTTCGTCCGCGTCCTGCTTTCGAACTTCACTTATCACCGCTGTTCCCCATTCCGTCCCACAACATGCCACGGAGAGTATCGAGCGATGAAATTTCCTCAAGCACTGTTTTGAAAAGTCTGCGAAGATCTGTGAAGAACGGTGGCGAGAATTGACGCAGAGGCTTGCCGGATAATGATTTGCGTTTTGCGGATTTTTTCTGTCGGGCAAGCAGGCCGGATAGAAACGCGGTGAGTCGCTCAGCCGCGAGGCGCGGCGGCCTCGAGCAGCGAGCGATAAAGCCGGTCGTATTCCGACACGACAGATTCCCACGTAAACTTCTCAGCCACAACACTTTGCAGCCTGAGAGGCTTCGCGGCGGCCAGCTCCCCATGGGTGAGTGCTTCTCCGATCGCGACCCCCAATTGCGAGGCATCTCCGATCCCCACCAGCCAGCCACTCTCCCCATTTTCGAGGATTTCCGCGACGCCCTCCGCCGCCGTGGCCACCACAGGAACCCCCGCAGCCCCCGCTTCGAGGACCGCATTCGGCATCCCCTCAAACCGGGACGCCAGAGCGAACACATCCGCCGCTTTCAGGATGCCAGGCACGTCTTCCTGCCAACCGGCCAGGTGAATCCTCGCTCCAGATTCCGAGCCGGCGATCCGCTCGCGAATCTCGGATTCCATCGGTCCCCGGCCGACCAGCAGGAGATGAGCGTTTTCTGTTCGCTGTGCGACGCGTTCGAAAGCTGCCAGCAACGTCAGCGGATCTTTCTGCGGGTCAAGCCGCCCCACGGAAAGCACAACCTTCGCTCCAACCGGAATCCCGAATTCGGCCAGGTCAACTGGCTCGGCATCACGAAACGCGGCGAGATCGACTCCGTTGGGAATGACCAGAACCTTTCCCGGATCGAGCCCGGATTCATCAATCGAAAAATCCGCAACGGCCTGGCTCACGCAGACGTGCTTCTCGACAAACCGCTCGGTCCAGCGGTCGAGCCGCAACCGCAGCCGGCCTCGCCTGTCGGCAACGCGGATTCCTGACAGGACGTGCGGCACGTGGGCTCGCCAGGCCGCGAGGCGACCGAGCAGGTTGGCATGAAACAGTAAGGTTTGCACGATTTGCGGCTGCCAGGACGTCAGCTCGCGTTTGAGGCTGGCGTACGCACGCCAGATGTCGAGCGGATTTGAGGCCGACGTTGCTCCGCAGTCAAAGACCGGGATTTCGACGTCCTCTAGCGTCGCAGTGAGCGGTCCTCGCCCGGCCAGTGAGAAAACCCGCGGCTCCCAGCGATCCCGGTCCAGCCGCGTGACGATCTGCACGAGAGCCCGCTCCGCACCTCCCTCGTCGAGTTCGGTGATCACAAAGGCGATTCGGACGGGGTCAGACATGCGGAAATCAGAATGAGTTGCGGCAAATCGCGGAAGGCGAAGTTTCCGCCAGACCACTCGGCAGGCGCGAAAATCCTTGCCCGTCTACGCCGCGGCACGTAGCCTTGCGACGGCTTTCCGGACGAAGCGTCTGTGAATCTGTTGATTCCTCAGCCAATTCACGTTTTCGCACACCATGATCGATCCCGTCCCCAGCGAAGAGCTCCTCAAATTTGCGGAATCCCTTCCCGGCCCGCGCCGCGGACAGAGGCGATCCGTGCTCGAGAAGCTCGAACGAAAACGACGCCGAGGCTCAAAGAAACGCCTGGGTGGATCGTTCACTGTCTCAATGGTCGTTCACACGGGAATTCTGGTCGTGCTCGGCCTGATCACACATATCGTCGGCCTGCCCTCGATGATCGTTATCAACAGCGCCATCGAGGGTCCGGACGATTCGGCATTGCACTCGCCGGAGTTGCTCATGCTGGGGGACCTGTCCGAGTCGACGCCGAATCCGACGAAATCTGAGGTCTCGCTGCTACCAAAAATTGCGGCTCCGACCCCGGCCGAACTGCTGGCCGGGCAGGCGGCATCCGGCAGCCTGTCATCAGGCGGAGGGGGCGGCGGAGCAGGCGGCACGGGGCGAGGTGGCTTCTTCGGCGTGCCGCTCAACGAGAACTCGATCGTGTTCGTCCTCGACCGCTCAGGCAGCATGAAGGGCGACCGACTTCTCCGAGTTCAGTACGAACTGCGGTCGGCGATCAACGGGCTCGGTAAGGACCAGAAATTCAACGTGCTGATGTACAACACGGATGTGTCGCACGCGTTGCCGACGTCGAGAACGGACCTCTTGCCGGCCAGTGACGATAACCAGAAAAAGGCGGTCGACGCCGCGATGACGTACGCAGCCTCTGGCGGCACGAACGGTGTCCTGGCGATTCAGGCAGCCCTCAAACTTCGGCCCGAGGCCATTGTTTTTCTTACCGATGGCGAATTTGACATCAACGTCGAAGACGACGTCTTCAGCGAGAACCAACAAGGCACGACGATTCACACAGTCTCGATCGGAGACGGGACGTCTCTCGAAGTCCTCCGTAAAATCGCGGGAGGAAGCAAAGGCCGGTTCCAGCACGTCTTCGTGCAGAAACAGGAAAACCAGAGCAACACAGTCGCCGCGCAGAAAAGCCGCGACGCGGAGCGGCTTCTCCGAGTTGCCCGTGGCCTGGTCAGTCGCCGGAAGTTCGACGCGGCGCGCAAGTACTGCCAGAAAATCGTCACGGACTACCCGAATTATGACGAGGCACGCAAAGCTCAAGAAATGCTCAAAGAGATCGGCGCAACAAAAGATGACCTGCTTCTGCGGCAACTGGGAGCAAAGTAGAGCCGCCTCCCCGCAGGACGGACGCGGCAGGTCATTTCAGCCGCGTAACCGGCGTTGAATTTCGGCGGTCACCTCTTTGACCGGCACTCGGACCTGCTCAAGCGAATCGCGGTCGCGTACGGTGACGGCTCCATCCGTCGCGGTATCGCCATCGATCGTGATGCACCACGGCGTACCGATTTCGTCCTGCTGACGGTAGCGGCGGCCGATGGCTCCCTGCTGAGAATAGACCACGTTGAGGCCTGCCTGTTTCAAATCGCGGTACACGTCGAGAGCCGCTTCCGGCATGCCTTCCTTCTTGATGAGGGGGAACACGGCCGCCTTGATCGGGGCGAGCCGCGGATGAAACCTCAGAACGGTGCGGCTCTGCATCTCGCCTTTGTCGTCGGGAGCCTCGTCTACGTGGTACGCCTCGCAGAGGAATGCCAGCGTCGCGCGGTCAGCACCAGCAGAAGGTTCAATGACGTGCGGCGTGAAGCGGTCGCGGGTCTGATCGTCGAAATACGTCAGATCCTTGCCGCTGCCTTTGTGTTTCGGATTGCCGTCCGCGTCGAGCTGCAGGGTCAGCGGGTTGGACTTCTCGTCCAGCTTGCCCTCCATGTGGCTGCGCAGGTCGAAGTCACCTCGGTGAGCGACACCTTCCAGCTCGCCGTACTCGCCGGCGGGGAGAAACGGAAACGCGTATTCGACGTCGGCTGTGCCCGTTGAGTAGTGGCTGAGTTCGTCCTGGTGGTGCTCACGCAGAATGAGATTGTCGCCGGAAAGACCAAGGTCTTTGTACCAGGCCATTCGACGATCGCGCCAGTAGCTGTACCACTCCTGCGAGGAATCCGGGTGGCAGAAGAATTCGATTTCCATCTGCTCGAACTCGCGCGAGCGGAACGTGAAATTCCGCGGCGTGATTTCGTTGCGAAAACTCTTGCCGATCTGAGCGACTCCAAAGGGAATCTTCACGCGGCTGCTGTCGCAGACGTTTTTGAAATTCACAAAGATGCCCTGAGCCGTCTCCGGCCGCAGAAATGCCGCGTCATCATCTGTGCCGAGCGCACCGACAATCGTCTTGAACATCAGATTGAACTCACGCGGAGCGGTAAACGTGCCGGGTTCCTGGACGTCCGGGGCGACGGCATTCGGAAGGTCGTCGGACGAAAGCGTGTCGAGCGTCGTCAGGCCGCCGTGCCACTCGATCTTGTCCGCGTATTTTTTCTTGAGGCCAAACACGCCGAGCGCTGCCGCGACGACTCCCTCTTCCGGATCCTCGGCCATCGTCGTGATGTAGAGTTTTTCATCTGACGGCTTGTCGGCCGAGCCGTACGTGCAGGTCGCCCAGCGACCGCGAACCTGGTCGAAGCGGTAACGTTTCTTGGTTGCTTTGCAGTCAACCATCATGTCGTGAAACAGGTCGTAGTGGCCGGAACATTTCCAGACCTGCGGGTTCATGATGATCGAAGTCTCGACGCCGACCATGTTGAACGACGTCGGAGCACCCGCCGGAGCGGTGAATTCGTCGTGAGCGGTGATCATGTCCCGCCACCAGGCTTCTTTGACGTTCCGCTTCAGCTCGACGCCCATCGGGCCGTAATCCCAGAAACCTTGAAACCCGCCGTAGATTTCCGACGACTGAAACAGGAAGCCCCGCCGTTTGGAAAGCGAGACGATGTCGTCCATTTTTTTCGTAGCCATAAGTCCGTCGTTCTTTCTGTGTCTTATTCAGGATGCCTCTGACACAAAGGCGCAGAGACTCGAAGGTTCGCAAAGGAACGAAAGTTCAAGAAACAAAACGGGAGGGCGAG
>JAQBVJ010000201.1 GCA_027623235.1 Planctomycetota bacterium | reverse complement strand
GAAAGAGGGCGCGAATTTCGAAGTGCTGATTTGGCGTGTAAACAATGCCGGCATACGGCAAAACCTGATAGTCGACCCGGTCCAGAAACATGGCTCCCAGAACGAGCAGGTACTGGGGACTGGTTCGAATAAAGAGAGCTCCCCGGCCGTCAAACATCCAGGCGTCAGAAGTGAGGCCCCAAACGAAATCTGTTCCAATAGACGGATTGAAGTCGAGTTCCAGCGTGTACCCGTTCTGTGTCGGACTGGTCAGGCGAAAATCGAGACCGAAGCGAAACGCCTGCCCCAATTGAGGTGTAAAACCATTTCCAATTGCTGCAGGTGGCGTTTTAGGCCCATCCCATCCTCTCAGATTGAACTGCGGAGCGATCGAGAAAATGTGCTGCATCACTGTCGGCGCCGTGTATCGAAGTTCGGTGTTGAACTCGAAAACGCCAAACTGACCGAGGCCGAGGCCGGGATTGGTGGACTCTTTAGGAAGAATGCCGACGTCTGCCTGTGACTGCCAGCCGAAGCGGAAGGGTCGCGGGCCGTTGACACCCATCATCGAGCCCTGTGGCGGGCCGCCTCCCTGCATTCCATTTGGATTGAGGAGCGGCGTTCCTGGCCAGACTGGCTGTTGCGGAATCCACGAGCCGGTGGAATCAGAGGGAGGGATCGTCATCGACTGAGCCAGGTTCGGATTCACAGAGCCCGGTGGACCTGGGTCGTACGGTGGTGACTGGCCTCGCACCAGAAACGCGGTCTCATGCGAGCCGTGTTCGCTCATAAACGGAAACGGAAAATTGATGTCGAGCTTTGGCAGTCGGGCCGTCCAGTGAGGAACATCGCGCGGCGGTTGCCAGGCGAGCTGTTCGAAGGAGCGATCGACGGCCTGGAACTGAGCCGCCATGTGCTCGCCAATCTGGTTGACGGCCGGACTCGGCGTGGCGTCGGAATCGTTGATGCTGGCATTCGGGGTGGCGTTGCCAAGCAGAACGGCCAGGTAGACCAGGGTCGCCATGGCTGAGCATCCTTGCTCAATAGAGCTTTGAAGGGTTTGCAGCGGAATTTTCAAACCCGAAGCACGGTCTCAAAGAAACTGTGCGGGCGGGAGAGAAAGCTGCCGGAAAATGCACTGCCGGAACGAGCGGGAACCGATGTCCGAAGTGCGGTGAGGTGAATCTTGAGGAAATATCCTCGGGGGAGCGGATTTCTGGCAGATTCTCCAAAACAGGTCAACGCGAGTTCTGAGAGCTCTGATGGCCGGATTTGAACCGGACTCGCGGACCGCGCAAAAAGAAATCTCTGAGGACGGCAAGGGCCACTCCTCGGAGATTGTTCAATTTCAGATCGCGCAAGAAACAACCACACCCAGGTCAGCCGAGTGTGGTGAACGTCGAATGAACAGACTGCCTACCGCTTGCGGTGACGGATCTTGGCTCGCATTCGACGTTTACGGCTGCCAATTTTTCGGCGGCCTTTACCTGTTCGCTTATTACCCATGACGAAAAATACCCTGCGTTCTGTGAATTGTTGGAAGGATCGATGAGTTTATCGGCACATCCCTGAAGCTGCAACAGCCGGCACGGCGGACCGGAACGGCACTACTGGCTGTCGAGCTGGCTCTGGGCCTCGCGGAATTTCTGCACGGCGACGGCGAGATTGACAACATTGTCGACGGTCGAGAGCCCGATTCCCAGGTCTCTCGCAATTTCCTTGGTCGTTTTCCCTTCGACCAGCCGCTCCATCACTTCCGTTTCGCGCTGAGTCAACGAAGCCAGTTGAGTTCGCGTTCTTTTCAGCTCCCGTTCGAGAAGCCGCCTGGCCTGATCCCGAGCGAGGGCCTCGCGAATTCGCGAGATCATGTGCTGCGGCCGGTACGGCTTCTGCAGAAAATCGATCGCTCCCCCATGAAACGCCTCGACCGCGAATGAGACGTCTCCGTAGGCAGTGATCACGATGACGGGAAGTCGGACTTTCCGTTCCCGAAGTTCTTTCTGCAGCTCGATGCCAGTCATTCCGGGCATCCGGATGTCGGTCACAACACAGCCGGGTCGCGATTTGTCGATCGCGTCGAGAAAACCCTGAGCGGACGAAAACGTCTGGACGGGAAGGCCGATCGCAGTCAGGAGCTGCTGAAGTCCTGTTCGAACTTCCTGATCGTCATCCACGACGAACACAGTCGAGTCCGAATCAGGCGGAATTTCTGGGCTCGTCACGGGGCTGCTCTTGAAAATGCGATGATCAGGAACGTGGTGTTCCGAAAGCTCGATCGCAGGAACGATGGCGGATGCAGGAAGCGTATCCGGATCGCGAGTCCCTGACGAATGAGGTTTTCAGAATCCAGCTCGCCCATTCGTGTCAGCAAGCTTAAGGCGAACCGGGAAGTGCGAAGCGGATTGTCGTTCCTGCGCCTTCGGTTGACTCGATTTCGATGGAGCCGTAGTGGCTTTGAATAATGCTGTGCACGATGCTGAGGCCGAGGCCCGTTCCACTTTGATCCAGTCGCGATGTAAAAAACGGATCGAAGGCGTGCAGTCGTACGTCCTCAGTCATGCCTCGTCCGTTGTCCGAGACCGAACACTGCAGCCCGTCGAGCGTTTTCTCAATCGAGATGCGAATCTCGGCTCCTTCATTGATCGACTCAATTCCGTTTCGGATGAGATTGACGAAGACCTGCTCGATTTCGATTGAGTTCATCGGGATCCGGGGCAGACCTGGCTCGGCCGAAACTTCCACGGTGGCCCCGTGCTCGCGCGTGAACTGTCGAGTCAGCATGACCGCATTCAAAGCGGCCCGTTCGAGGTTGCCGTCCCGCTGGTCGCCGGCTCCCGAGCGGGAGAATCTCAGGACGTTGTCGACGATCGCCGCGCAGCGTTCCGCCGAGCGAACGACATTATCAAGACACTCGACAATCGGCCCGTCTCTTGTCACGTGAGTTGCCCGCGTTAGCGCCGCCTCGGAAGAAGACCACAGAGCCGCCAGTGGATTGTTCAGCTCGTGCGCGATTCCTGCTGCGAACGTGCCGAGCGAACGCAGCCGCTCGTCGCGTCGCAGTTCCAGTTCCGTTCGGTGCAGATCCTCGATGTCCGTCAGTTGGCCGACCCACTCGGTGATCTCTCCGGCGTCCGTTCGGAGCGGGACACCGCGAACGCGCGCGAGCCGAAACGAATTCGTCGCGGCATCGAACACCGGCGTCTCGAAGTCGAGCGGCTCGCCCGTGGAAGTGGCCGTTGCCCACGCGGCATTGACCTGTGAGCGGCGTGCCGGTTGAAACGCTTCGAGCCAGCCTCGCCCGGCAGACTGCTCCTGAGTCTGCCCGGTCAGCTTTTCCCACTCGGGTTGAGGCGACACGAAACAGCCATTGCCATCGGTCGACCAGACAAGCGATGTCGTGGCCGAAACCAGAGCCCGGTACCGCCGCTCACTGCGCTGCAGATCGACCGCCGATCGTTTCCGCTCGACGGCGTACCGCAACGAGCGAGAGATCAGCGGCCCGTTCATTTCCCGTTTGTTGAGGTAGTCCTGAGCTCCGTGTTGAAGGGCTGCGACTGAGTGTTCGTCTTCGTCGCTCACGCCGGTCAGCACGACGACAGGCAGCATGGGAAACGCCTCGCAAAGTCTGCGACACGTCTCAACCCCTTCGGAATCAGGCAGGATCAGGTCGAGTAGAACGACATCGAACGATCTTTTGTTGAGCTCATCAAACGCCGTCTGCAGCGTCGTGGCCATCGCGACCTCATCGAGTGGCGACTGGTGAGCCAGCAGCCGAGAGATGCGCGTGCGATCAGCGGAGCTGTCTTCGACAAGAAGAATTTGCAGGGCATCCTGTTCAGTCATCGCGATCTCAGGTGAGTTGGGGATTTTGTGGAGACCGCAGAATTACGCGGTTTTGATGGCTCGTGCCAGTCGGCCAGGCTGTCGGTCGATTCTCACCGCCCTGGGATTTTTCCAGGTCACCTGGAGATTTTGGGAGTATGAAGATTTGCTGGCCCGGTTAGCATCGCTCCCGCAAATACAAAGACGTCTGAGTCAGAGCCAAAGGGATTGTGTGACAGTCGGAACTGTAAGGGAGATTAGCCGATGAGCATGGGAACGACGGACGGAATCAAGCCTGCCAGAATCGAATCCGAAGATCAGCTGATCTGGTTGCTGATGGGCGATGTTGCCGAGATTCTTGATGACGGGCTGGACGCGGAAAACATTTCCTGGCTGGGTCCGGTGCTCGATGTTCTGATGGAGACAATGGCCTGTCAGCAGAGGAACGAGACCGGGTATCTGACAGAGGTGCTTGTCGAATTTCCGAACTGGTCGTCCCAGGTCGACCGTCTTCGCTCAGAGAGGTCGGCTCTCGACAGATCACTGGAAGACTTACAGGCCCGGATTCGCTGGTCACTGCCGGTAGACATGCTCGCTTTCCGATTGCAGGTTCAGGTTCGGAACTGGCTGAACCGAATGCAGCTCCACCGGTGCGAAGAACGCGAGCTGGTTCAGGCCGTCTGGTACAACGACATCGGAACTTGCGATTGACGAAAACGCAGAGAAAACGCAGACCGGATGCGTGCCCAGGCTTCGAGACTTTCGCCTAATGACCTAATGAATGGACAATCCATGTGGGACAGCAGCCTTGCTCGAGATTTGATGGTCACAAAACTGATTACAGTGCGGCCCGAGTCGCCCGTACTGGACGGCATGGACCTGCTGCTTCAGTGCGGCATCTCCGGAGCGCCGGTCGTTGACGAAGACCGGTTTCTCGGCGTCTTCTCTGAGAAGTCCTGCTGGCAGGCGCTGAATCAGATGAATGAGGCGGTGTCTGATTCCGATCAGCTTCGATTTCAGCACGTCACCGCTCGGGACATTATGAGGACTGACCTTGTGGTGTTCTCACCCGGCACCCAGACACTTGAGGCAACGGACCGGCTGATCAGCCACCGCGTTTCCGGTGGGCCGGTGTTAAGCGTGCAGGGAGAATGGCTCGGCAGTTTCTCCGAACACACCGCCATGAAAGCGCTGCTCGACATGGCGATGTACCAGACGCCGTCCGGTACGGTTTCCTCCTACATGGATACCGACCGGGCTCGACTGGTGACGCCCGGCACGCCGCTGGGACAGATGATTGAGCAGTTTCAGGAGACGAAGTATCGCCGTTTTCCCGTGGTGGATCACGGTCGACTGATCGGTCAGATCAGTCGTCGTGACGTTCTGCAGGCGGCTTTAGGATGGCTTGTTGGCTCGGTCGAGAATGACCCGCAAGGACTGACCGAAAATCGTCAGACAAACGTGCCGTCGTCCGGCCGCAGGCTGCTTGTCAGAGATTTCTATTCTGACGATGCAGCGACGATCGAAGAGGACTTTGATTTCCTCCGGATCGTGCGGCTGTTCCACGACAATTCAGCACGCCGGTTGCCCGTACTGCACGGTAACCGCGTCGTCGGTCAGGTGAGTCGCCGCGACATTTTAAAAAATGCCATCCAGATTTTCCCGGTCGAACGTTCGAACGGGAATATGCCCCAGCCGCTATATCTCAGCTCAAGTGGAGATTCCTTTCCGCTCCCGGGCTGACCACGGGCCAAGCAGGTCGCCCGACAGGCAGGCAATGTCTGTCGGGCGTCTGTGCGGCGTGCTCTGTGCGGTTCCGCTCGAACCGGGCGAGCATTCGCACGAATCATGTGTCTTTCTTCAAAGAAACAAATTGTCCAGGAGCCATCGTCAAGGTCGTGCCGAAAAAATCGCGTGACTCAATCACAGAGAATTCTTCGGCAATTGGTTCTTTCCGGAACATTATTCAGCAGTCAGCGAGAATTTTCCTTGAGGAGTCCGTTATTTATGAAGCGTGACGAAGTTTGGTGAGGCACATTTTCTGCGTTATCGAAAATCGGAAAATCGAACGGGGGGCAAAGCAGTAAGAGAACGTCAGCGTATTGAGTCATGGCTGTCGACGCGTCGTCGACAGTCCCGTGTTGCAGTGATAGGAGCGATCTCATGAAAATTTTGATCCACGACAGTCTGAAGTCGAGCAGCAGCCGACGAGAAGCTTTCATCCAGGAACGGCTCACCGAGGCTCTCGAACGTTTTTATCCGGCGATTCACCGGATTGACATTTCACTCAGCCTGGAGGGACACAACGGAACGGCGCAGACGCACTGTCACATCGCCGCCAACCTCGCCTCGCTCGGCAACGTCGTTTCAGATTATCGAACCGGCGGTGACGACGCGGTTCATCACGCGGTCAGCGGTGCTCTTCGCAGCCTGACACGCGGCATCGAGAAAAAACTCGGCAAACGACAGAGCAGTCGCCAGCCGACGGAACTGCCGGAAGTGATGCCGGAGGCAATTGACGCCTGAGGGTGACGCCTGACGGATTTCTTTCCCAGCAATAAACCAAGGCTGCCGCTCAACATGAACGGCAGCCCTTTTCTTTTTCATTTCTGTAGCACGAAGCGCCTGCTACGCGATGACGTCTTCCGCAACGTTTCCTCCAACATCTGTCAACCGGAACTCGCGGCCCTGATATTTGAACGTCAGCTGTTTGTGGTCGATCCCGAGCAGACGCAGCAGCGTCGCGTGGAAGTCGTTCATGTGGAGCGGCTTCTCGACGGGGTGATAGCCGATCTCGTCGGTCGTTCCGTAGGTCATGCCGCCCTTCGCTCCGCCACCGGCCATCCACACGGTGAAGGCGTCTTTGTGATGATCGCGGCCGGCGTTGGGCTGAGGCTTGCCGTCATTCGACTTGCCCTGCAGCATCGGCGTTCGACCAAACTCAGCTCCCCACACAACGAGCGTGTCGTCAAGCAGGCCACGCTGTTTGAGATCCCGGATCAGCGCGGCGATCGGCTGGTCGACCTGCTGACATTTTTTCGTGAGGCTGGGAAACACGCTGCCGTGGTGATCCCAGCCCTGGTCGAACAACTGCACAAACCGCACGCCGCGTTCGACGAGTCGCCTGGCCAGCAGGCAGTTATTCGCAAAGCTCGCCTGGCCAGGCTGAGTCCCGTACATCTCATGAATGTGCTTCGGCTCGGCGGAAGTGTCCATGAGCTCGGGCACGGCCGACTGCATTCGATACGCCATCTCGTACTGGTTGATTCGAGTGGCGATCTCCGGGTCACCAACGTCGGCGAGCTGTTCTTCATTGAGGAAGTTGACTCGGTCGACAGTCTTACGCCGGTCCTCGTTCGAAATGCCTTTCGGGTTGGAGAGAAACAGCACAGGATCGCCCTCGCTGCGAAACTCAATTCCCTGATAGGCACTCGGCAGGAAGCCACTTCCCCACAGGCTGTTGCCCGCGCCGGCGACAGAGCCGGTAATCATCACGACGAATGACGGCAGGTTGCGGTTTTCGCTGCCGAGCCCGTACGTCGCCCACGACCCGATGCTCGGCCGGCCGAATCGACCGAAGCCAGTCTGCATGAACAGCTGGGCCGGACCGTGGTTGAAGTGCTCTGTGTGGAGTGTTTTGAGGATGCACAGTTCGTCGGCGACGCCCGCCAGGTGAGGCAGTTTTTCGGACAGCTCGATGCCGGACTCGCCATGCTTTTTGAATTTGAACTGCGTTCCCATCAGTGTCAGTTCGCCGCGGAGAAACGCGAACCGCTGACCTTCCAGGTACTCCAGCGGGCACGGCTTGCCGTCGTATTTCTGCAGGACCGGTTTATTGTCGAACAGGTCCAGGTGAGAAGGCGCACCGACCATGTGAAAGAAGATGACGTTCTTCGCTCGCGCCGGAAAATGCGTTTTCTTCGCAGCCCCCGGATCCAGAGCACTCGCCGGCGCGGCCAGCAGATCCTCGTTGAGAAGACTCGCCAGCGCGACCGAGCCAACGCCTGTTCCGATCGACTGGAAAAGCTCGCGACGGGTCAGCGTTCGAATAAGTTCGTGTTGAGGATCCACAGGTTCGATCCCGATAGAAGGCAGGAGAAGATTGTTTCTGCACATTTCAAAGGCTGGTTCAGAATACCGTGAACACGAATCGAAATAAATCGCCGCATCTCTGAGCAGTCGTTGCGGGTCGCGCCGGAAACAGGACCTCTTCGGAACTGACACGAGGTATCGAGGCACGACAGATTTCGCGACGGGCTGAACCAACGTGTCAAACCTGTCCAGCCAATCCCGCCTGGGAATCACACTCTGTGTGCTGTCGTCTATCTCCGGATTGTCCGACATCGCGTGGTTTTCCACCCCACATTGAGTCACGGGGCCGCTTTACTCGGCGGGTAACCGTTCACGGTCCGGTGCAATTACCTACGCTGCTGCGGCAGTGATCGCCGGAGATGGCGGTAGCAGGGAGGGA
>JAQBVJ010000200.1 GCA_027623235.1 Planctomycetota bacterium | reverse complement strand
CTCCTCCCACGCTACAACTACACCCTCTCACCACAGATACCGATTTAATTTCACCGCCGGTCCTAAGTCGTCGCGTAGCGGTGATGCTTTTCTTCCGGAACGAAGAAACCCGTGTCCTGCATGTCGAGCGGCTTGAAGATTCGCTTCTGAAAGAATCCGTCAAGTGGCTGTCCGGAAATGGCTTCGACGACTCGCCCGACGACATCGATGGAAACTCCGTAGGCCCAGGCCTCGCCCGGATGAAACGCCAGCGGCACGTCGGCCAGTGCCTCGGACATTTCGGTCAGCATTTTTTCCGGGTCGAGCGGACTGGCTTTTGTGAAGGCCTCCGTGTGTGCAGGTTGGGGCGACGCTCCGTAGGTCATGCCGGACGTGTGCCGCAGCAGGTCCGCTGTGGTCAGCTCGCGCGATGGCTCGACGATGCCGTCTTTCGTTGCCACTTTCAGCCGCTGCATCTCCGGCAGATATTTCGAAACGGGAGCCTCCAGATCGAGCTTCCCCTCATCGACCAGGATCATCGCCGCCGCCGAAGTGATGGCCTTGCTCATGGAGTAAAACCGCAGAATCGCGTCCTTGCCCATCGGCCGTTTCGACTTCACATCGGCGAGGCCGTACGACTCAAAGTGAACGATCTTCCCTTTGCGGGCGACGATCACAATCCCACCGGCCAGCCGCTTCTTCTCAACGAGCTCGTTAAAAACGTCGTCCACCTGCGCGAGCTTCTTTGAAGACATCCCGACGTCTTCGGGAGCGGCGCCCGGGATCTCTGCCGCACACAGCGAGGCGACTGAACCGGAGACAATCAGACCGAAAGCAATCCGCAAAGTCGTCAATTGAAAACGCATCGCAAGTGTCCTCAAGTTGAAAGTGTAATCCGCGACCGCGCGGGGCGGACGCCGACATCGGTCCTTGTATCGCTTGATTCAGACGCTGCGCTCCGACGGCAGCCTCGTGAGATTATGCGCAGCAACGTGTGAGTCTGCACTCGCCCCGCTATCGATATCCCGAAACTCAGCGTTTGCGGAACTCCGTCAGCACTCCGGAATTTGCGGGCGGCATGATTGAGCCGACAAAGTCGATGTCGGCTTGAGCGCGCTCAAGGGCCCGATGGCAGGTCTGCAGTCTGGTTTTGAAACCGACTGCGATCCGTTATTCCAATGACGCGTCCGACGGCCAGCCGATCGCGTGGTGCAGTCGGAACTGCGCGATGTTGTAACTTGCGACCGAGTTCAGGTACTCGCGCCTCGCTCGGTCAAGCGCCTGCATCGACTGCAGGACTTCCAGTGGCAGGCCCTGACCCTGGTTGACGCGGTTTCGATCTCGCCCGTAGGCCTGCCGCGCGAACGTGATCGCCGACTTTGCCGTCTCGATTTGAGACTGCCGGGAACGGACCTGAGCCCGGGTTTCGATGATCTCTCGTGCCACGCGATCGAGGACTCGCATTTCCTGGTAGCGAGCCTGCTCGACACGAGCGGACGCGGCATCACGGGCGGCCGATTCGCCCCAGCCGAGGTTGCGGACTTCCCAGACGGCCCCCAGATCGAAGTCGAGTCGGTCGTCGACGTTGGCGATGCGATTGCCCAGCCCGCCGCCGAACCCACCGTAGCTCAGCCCGAGCAGCACGCTCGGCATCAGCGGCGCGAACTGCTCACGTCGCAACCGCTCGCACGCGGCTTCGACCAGTTCGCGGCTTTCGCTCAGTTCCGGGCGACTCGAAAGGCCCAGGGCGACCATTTCCTGGACGGTCGAATCCAGCGTGACCATGTTGATCGGAGAAAGCTGCTGCTCGGTCGGCACGACTTTCATCGGCGCGTCCAGGTGCAGCACTTCGGCAAGTCGTGCGGATGCGACTTCGACGGCTTCGCCGGCTCGCGCGAGGTCGTTCTTTCGGATCGCCAGTTCGGTCGCAGCTCGGTCGGCGTCGGCCTGGTTGCCCTGTCCGCTGCTGGCAAACGCCGATGTCTGCTTCGCCAGATCGCTCGCGTGAGACAGCGTGTCCTGCGCGATCGACTGTTCCTGATGAGCACGCAGCAGTTCCGTGTAGGCCTCCGCCGCGCGAAGCATTTCGTCGTGGTACGTCACCCACGAACCGAATTGCCGCGCCGATTGATTCCGCTCAGCGATTCGCGGTGCGAAGACTGCGTCGCTCAGGTGAAACTGAGCGGACAGGCCAGGCGTCGGCGTCGTACCGGCTCCGACCGCGTTCACTCCGAAACCGGTCTGCAGGGACGAGCGGTTGACGTCCGAAATGGTTCCGTTCGATGCCTGCAGGTTGCCCTCGTGCCGATGCAGACTCACGCCTGCCCGGATCGACGGCAGCCACATGGACATCGCTGCGTCTGATTCGGCAACCGCTTCCTGGATCCGCTGGTGAGCGAACGCGACCTGGGGACTCTGACCGCCGACAAGCTGCAGCGCCGTCGTCAGGTCGAGCTCTTTCGGATCGAGAAAATCCGGTGTCGCCGCTGCCTCGTCCGCGACTGCTGGCACCGGCAGTTGAGCCGTCGCTCCGTCTTCGGCTGCACCGATCGGGACGGGTTCGTAGGCAGCCAGCTGGATGTCGCTGCTCGATCGCCAGTGATTCTTCTTTAATGCGATCGCGGGTTCTGCGGAGGTTGCTCTCGGAGCCGCCGCTTCAGAGGTGAACCGTCTCACGGCGAGCGGAATGTCTTTCCGCTCCGCCTGTCCAACTGGGGAGACAGATTCGATCCCTGCGCAACCAGCGAAAAGAGTCGCCGCACCGAGTGCGAGCAGCCGGATCTTTCGCCAGACACGATTGACCGACGGTCTGTCTGAATTCATGAGATTTCCCCGGAAAGCGATCAGCGGCCGCGCATGATGAGCGCGGCCGGGCACGATCGCTCGTAGCACGATCATCGGCATGGAGCCGCGCGAAGATTTAACGATTCCCCCGGTCAGAGTGGATCCGCAGGTTTTTCCTGTTACGGAAAGTCTGCCGGCGGGGAACCAGAGTTCCTCGAACAATCCGAACCGATCTCACTTGACCATTGGGGTTTCTGACGAATTCGCCTACACCGCTGACTGATCAGGTTCCACAATCCGGGTAAACTGCGTGGTCTGGTTTTCTCGCGCTGCGCGGGTGGTTGCGAGCAGTTTGAATCAGCCGACCGATGGACGAGTCGGCTCGAATGCGTTTGCCGGGCAGATTCCGGCACAGGAGCAACCGAAATGGTTTCCGATTCCGCACTGCGATCGCTTCTCGTTCTTCTCGCTGGAGCGTGCCTGGCCGCTGCTCCCCTTTCGATGACCGGTTGCAATCAGGACGCGCCGGCTCAGCAACCGGCGGCGGTGGAGGCGGGCGATCCGCCGACGGTGTCTGTCGTCTCCCCAACGGTGACGACGCTTCGCCGCACGACAACTCAACCGGCGACCGTGCATGCGTATTACCAGGCGGAGCTCTACGCGAAAGTGTCGGGCTACCTGGATGACCTGAAAGTGGACATCGGACAGACCGTTTCGAAAGACGAGCCGCTCGGCATTATCGCGGTGCCTGAGATGCAGAAGTCCCGTGAGAAGCAGGAAGCCGACATTCGACGTCTGGTCGCTGAAGAGGGCAAAGCTGCCGCGGCGATCAAACTGGCGGCAGCTCAAGTCGCGTCCGCAGAAGCGGCACTGGACAGTGCTCGGGCCGATATCTCGACGGCAGTCTCGCGGGTCGACGCGGACAAGTCCGAGTTCGATCGCGTGACCGATCTGGTGAATCAGAAAGCCGTCGCGGCACGACTGCTCGACGAAGCTCGCCAGAAGTACGAGTCCTCGCAGTCGGCCAAAGCTTCGGCCGATGCGTCGCTGCTGTCTGCCACCGCAGCCGTCACCGTCGCCAGCGAACAGGAAGCTGTCGCAACAGCCGAAGAGGCAGCCGCGAAAGCTCAGACAGATGTCGCGCGAAGCGAGCTGGGCGAGATTGACGCAATGCTGAGTTACGCGACGCTCAAAGCTCCGTTCGCCGGAGTCGTCACGCAACGGCACGTCGATCCAGGCGACCTGGTCCGCAACATTCAGACGGCGTCCGAGTCCTCGCGCAAGCCGCTGTTCGAGGTCTCGCAGGTGGACCGCGTTCGCGTGCGGATCGCCATTCCCGAAAACGAAGCTGCGCTGGCCGGCGAGGGTGACGACGTGTCACTTGAACTTCGCTCAATGCCGGGTCGACCTTTTCCGGGCAAGATCAAACGTGTCGCGAAACGTCTCGATGAAGGCACGCGAACAATGCTCGCCGAAGTGGAGTTGCAGAACGACGAAGGCCTGCTCCTGCCTGGAATGTACGGCGAGGTGACCATCACCCTGGAAGAAACAGCCAACGCCCTCGTTCTGCCCGCCACCGCCGTGCGGTTTGACGAGAAGGGGAACAGCACCGTCTGCGTCGTCGGTTCCGACAGCACGATCAGCGTTGTCGCCGTGACGACCGGCTACGACGACGGCAAACAGATTCAAATCCTCACCGGCCTGGACGCCTCGGCCCGAGTCGCCGACGGATCGCTGGCTCGCCTCAAAGAGGGGCAGAAGGTCAAAGTCGATGATTGACAGTCGACGTTGAGGGCCTTCGGCCTGTCGCGTCTTTCCTTCAACTATCGACCATCAACAATCGACTTCTCATGAATCTTATTCAGTTCTCTCTTCGCAATCCGTTCGCCGTTGTGGCTTTGTCGATCGGACTGTGTCTGCTCGGTGCGGCGGTCATTCCTGCGACACCGATCGACATTCTGCCGGACTTCGAGAAGCCGGTGATTGTCAGCTTCTTTTCGTATCCCGGTCTGCCCACGATGGATATGGAGAAGAGCGTCTCGTCGCGCGTTGAGCGTGCTCTCACGCTGGCCGGGCGGATCGAGCATCAGGAGTCGCGCACCGTTCCTGGTGCCGCCGTGATCAAGGTGTTCTTTCAACCCGGGACCAATCCGTCGTCGGCGATGAACGACATCGTCAACCTCGAAGCGTCCGACATGTTCCACCTGCCGCCGGGGATCGAGTGGCCGTTCACACTGCGTAGCGAGCCGGCCAACATGCCGGTTGTCCTCGCGGCGATCAGCGGCGAGGGGCTGAGTGAGAAAGAGCTTTACTCGATCGGTTATTACGCCGTGCGCAACCGCATGGGCGGGCTGAAGGGCGTGCAGATTCCGCATCCGTTCGGCGGCAAGTTCCGCCAGATGATGGTCTATGTCGACCCGATGAAACTGCGGGCGTACGGCCTGAGTGCTCCGGACGTCGTGCAGGCAATGACTAAGGCGAACCTGGTTCTCGCGTCCGGAACGGTCAAGATTGACGACACGGAACTGCAGATTCACCCGCTCAACACGCTGCCCACGACGGACGACATCGACAATATCGTGATCAAGGTGGATGACGGCAAACCGGTCTTCATCCGCGACGTCGGCTACACGAAAGACGACGCGGCCATTCAGTACAACATCGTTCGAGTGAACGGCAAGCGCAGCGTCTACTGCCCGCTGCTGCGTGAACCAGGTGAGAACACGATTGCGGTCGTCGACCGGATTTACGAGGGGATCGCCAGAGAGATTCCCGCGATGAAAGATCTCGGCCAGGTCCCTGAAGCTGCAGAGGTCACGCTGGTCAACGACCAATCGAGCTACATCCGCAACGCGATGCGGAATCTGCTGTACGAAGTCGGCCTGGGCGCGATCCTGGTCTGCATCGTCGTTTGGGTCTTTCTTCGCAGACTGCTGCCGACGATCGCAATCTGCGGCACGATCTTCCTGTCGATTCTGATCGGCGGTCTCGGCTTCTGCATGACCGGTAACACGGTCAACGTGATGACGCTTGGCGGCCTCGCCCTCGCGATCGGCACGGTCGTCGACGCGGGCATCGTTGTCGTGGAAAACGTGATGCGACACCTGAGCATGGGCAAGTCGCGGCTCGACGCGGCGCGCGACGGAGCGGCTGAGGTCGCCACACCGGTCCTCGCCGGAACGATCACGACGCTGGCCGTGTTCATCCCCGCGATCTTCCTGAGCGGCATGATCCGCTACCTGTTTGAGCCACTCTCGATCGCAGCGACCCTGACGATCGGGGCGAGTTATTTCATCGCGATGACCGTCGTGCCGGCATTCTGTGCACGGTTTGTGCGGGGGAAAGTTGATAGTCGATTGTCGAAAGTTGAGAGCCACGGATCAGCCGCGAGTCCGACTCCATCGACAATCAACGATCAACCATCAACTCTTTACGGTCGACTGCTCGGCAGTGCGATGGCCGCGCGGCACCTGGTTGTCGCCGCGTCAGTCGCACTGATTGCTGGCTCAGTCCTGCTTCTGCCAGGAATCGGCAGCGAACTGTTTCCGGAGGTCGATGCCGGCACGTTTGAGCTGCGTTTGAAAACTCGACCTGGCACGCGGCTCGAAACGACAGAGAAACTTGTCGAGCGGATCGAAGCGACGATTGGCGGAGAAGGCGGCGTCATACCTGCGGGCGAAATCGACGCGATCATCTCGAACATTGGCCTGCCGGTTGGAAAAGGAGCCGGGTTCTCAACCATTCTCAGTTCGAATTCCGGGCCGGATACCGCTTATCTGATCGTGAACCTGAAGCAGTCAGGCCGCTCGACCAGCGCACAGCAGTACGTGCGTCGTCTGCGCGAGCGGCTGAAAGTCGACTACCCGCAGGAACAGTTTCTGTTCGTCAACGGCAGCATCGTGAACATGGCGCTCAATGAGGGCGTGCCGGTGCCGATCAACGTGCAGGTTTCAGCCGGCTCGATCGAGCAGTGTCGCGAAGTCGCCGAACAGCTCGTCGAGAAACTGCGCCCGATCCGCGGTGCCACCGATGTGCAGATTGCTCAGTCACTGGACTACCCGCAGCTCGACATTCAGGTCGACCGCGTCCGGGCCAAATACATGGGGCTCGATCAGGAAGAGGTGGCCCAGACGATCCTGACCGCGCTGGGCTCCAGCGTCGGTTACGCATCGACGATCTGGATCGATCCGAAAAGCGGCACAGACTTCTTCATGGGCGTGCAGTACGAAGACAATGAGATCGAGTCGCTCGACGAGATCCACAACATCCCGCTGTCGCTGAACACGCCGGACGGTCCGGTCACAATTCCGTTGTCAAATATCGCGACCGTGCGGCGAGTCAACATTCCCGGCGAGATTGCTCATTACAACATCGCCCGGGTCAATGATGTTTACGTGAACGTCGACGGCCGCGACGTCGGTTCCGTGGCGGCGGACATCGAACGAACGCTGGCTGACACCGAGTTTGCAAACGGCGTGACCGTCACGATGCGTGGCCCGGTTTCGACGATGCACGAAGGCATCCAGATGCTGGGCCTTGGCCTGATCGTCGCGGCGATTCTGGTCTACCTGGTGATGCTCGCTCAATTCAAATCGTGGATTGATCCCCTGATCATCATGGTGGCCGTACCGCTCGGCCTGGCCGGAGTGCTCGGCATGCTGTTCGTCACGCAGACGACGATCAACATTCAGTCGCTGATGGGGACGCTGATGATGATCGGCGTGGTGGTGAATAACTCGATCCTGCTGGTCGAGTTTGCGAATCAGTTGCTTGCCGAGGGACTCTCTCCTCGCGACGCGGCTGTCAAGGCGGCCGAAATCCGGTTGCGGCCGATCCTGATGACGTCGCTGACTCTCGTCGCCTCGATGGCGCCACTGGCGTTCCACCTGGCTCCGGGGGGAGAAGCGATGATCCCATTAGCCCGAGCCGTCATCGGCGGAATGGTCGCTTCGACGGTGCTGACGCTCTTCGTTGTGCCATGCGTCTACGCGATGGTCAAACGCCCTCTGACCGCAGCTCAGAAGTCTCTGTGACAAGTGGGGATCGCGAATATGCCCGGCAGGATTCGAACCTGCAACCTTCGGCTTCGGAGGCGGGTCAAAATGTACTTTTGTAAGTGGCGGAAAGTGTTGTCACAGCTTGAGTTAAGAGAACAGCAATCGCTTACGCGAACGTACGTAGATTATCGCATTTTCCCTTGGAATCAAGTGGTATTTGAATAGATAAGTGGTAGAGGTGGTAGTCGAACAGTCGACCTTCCGTTGTCGTGTCAGACATGGTGTTTTGCGAGCACTGACTACCACTAAACTACCACTTTACATCCAATTTTCACGCCAATCCGTGTCGTCATTTGATGCAGCGAAACCGTAGCTATTGGAGAGCTGGTCGGTGCCAGATTTCAGCTCCGCTCTCTGATTACCTGCATATGCAGGCGATCGAGAGCCGAAGCTTTTTTCCTGCCTTCGCAAAGTGCGAGGAGGATTGTGACTTTTCACGACTGCCCCACCCACTGGCACAAACCGAGCTTGATCCTGCTTTCCTCCTGGCT
>JAQBVJ010000056.1 GCA_027623235.1 Planctomycetota bacterium | reverse complement strand
TCGGCAGGAGCCTCGCCCTCCCATTTATTCTCAACCTCTCCTGTCTTTGCGAATCTTCGCGTCTCTGCGCCTTTGCGCTGCAAAATCAGCATGTCAACAATCAGTAAAGAAGAATCGTCACATCGCTCGCCAGAACGGTCACCGCGACCTGAGTCCACGCGGCCAGCTCGGCGGGTTTGAGCGACTCGTCGCGTTTCGCTTCGCCCGTCGCCAGCAGATCCAGCGCGTCCTGTTCCGCGTCGGCGTAGCGCTTCCGCATGAAGTCGAGCAGTGACCGGCAGGCGGTCCGCTCGTCGTCGGACGGAGCTCGACTGGCGAGCAGGCGGAACATCAAATCGAATCGAGCGTCGTCGGTCTCTGCCTGTTTGAGCAATCGCTCGGCAAACTTCCGAGACATTTCGATCCGCTGAGTCTCGTTGAGCAGGCCGAGCGACTGTTGCGCGGTGCTCGTCCGGGATCGCCGCACGCAACTGGATTCGCGGTCCGGCGCGTCGAACAGAATCATCATGGGATGCGGGCTGGTCCGCTTCCAGTAGACGTACAGGCTGCGGCGGTAAAGTCGCTCGCCTTTGTCGGCGACGTACTGTTTCGTATTGCTGCCCGGATGGGCGAGGGCTTTCCACAGGCCGGCCGGCTGGTACGGCTTGACGCCTTCGCCACCCATGTTCGGGTCGAGCATTCCGCTGGACCACAAACCAACATCGCGCAGCACTTCCGCGTCGAGCCGGAAGCTCGGGCCGCGGGCGAACAACCGATTTTCCGGATCGTTGACTTCCTTCCGCCACGCCGAGTCCTGTCGAAACGCCTGGCTGGTCACCATCAGTTTCAGCATGTGCTTCAGGTTCCACTGACTGTCGTGCAGCTCAACGGCCAGCCAGTCAAGCAGCTCGGGATGAGTCGGCTGCTGTCCCTGCTTTCCAAAATCTTCCGGCGTGCGAACGAGGCCCGCCCCGAAGACTCGCTGCCAGATTCGGTTGACGAGGACTCGCGCGACCAGCGGGTTCTCTCGCGACGTCAGCCACTTTGCCAGGCCGATCCGGTTGCGAGGCACGCCTTCCGGAAGTCCGCCGAGAATCTGCGGCACGTCCGGCTGCAGCGGATCTCCTTCCGGCTGATCGTACTCGCCCCGTTTCAGAACGTGAGTCGCCCGTGGCTTGTCGAGGTCCTGCGCGACCAGGCTTGTTGTGAACGCCGCTTCGGCTTCTTTGATCCGAGTGAGGATTCGCTCAGCCCGCTCAACATGCCCGAGCTTTGCCAGCGGGCTTTTCGGATCGGCCAGCAGCGTGACTTTCGCGGCCGCATCCGCGGTGGCCCATTGCTTCTTCGTTTCCTCTGGCCAGTCATCGTTGCGGGCAAAATGCGTCTCCGCGTTTTTCAGCATCCGATTTCGCTCAGTCAGGATCTGCTCCCACTCAGCCCAGCCACGCTGGTCCTGGGGAGCCCGCACGGTCGGTCCGTACTCGTACTTGTTTCCGTCGAGAGCCGGCTCGGACGTGCTATTGAAAAACGCGAGCAGCTCGTAGTACTCGCGCTGAGCCACCGGGTCGTACTTGTGGTTGTGACAGCGGGCACACGTCAGCGACAGACCGAGGAACACGGTGCCGAGCGTCTCGACGCGGTCGAAGTTGTTTTTCATTTGAAACTCGTCGGGGATCGCTCCGCCCTCGCCCGTCGACGGGTTGAGCCGCACGTAACCGGTCGCCACCCGCTGCGCGAGGCTCGGCGACGGCAGCAGGTCTCCCGCCAGTTGCCATTCGATAAAACGATCGAGCGGCAGGTTCTGATTCATCGCCCGCACCACCCAGTCGCGGTACGGATAAATGCCGCGGCGGTTGTCCAGGTGCAGCCCGTGCGTGTCGCCGTAGCGGACCGCGTCGAGCCAGAAACGGGCCTGGTGTTCGCCGACCCGCGCACTGGCCAGCAGCTCATCGACGAACCGCGAGTACGCGTCCGAGCGAGCGTCCTTCAAAAACCGTTCGAGCTGATCCAGCTCCGGCGGAAGCCCTGTCAGCGTGAGAGCCGCTCGCCGCGCGAGCGTTTCCCGATCAGCCTCAGGAGCAAGGTCGAGTCCTCTCGACGCGAGCGGCTCTCTCAAAAACGCATCGATCGCCGCACTGCCCTTCGCGTTCTCATCTCCACCAGGAGCCGCCTTCAGAGGCCGCACGAAGGCCCAGTGCTCAGCATAGGTGCCGCCCTGGCGAACCCACCTGGCGAGCAGGTCCCGCTCCTTCTCGGTGAGCTGCTTCTCGGCATCGGCTGGCGGCATGGGTTCCTCGGCCGAAAGAATCCGCGCGAGCAGCTCGCTCATCGCGGGGTCTTCCGGATTGATCGCCCGGTAGCCTCCCCGATCGGCCGTTGCTCCGGCCGTCGAATCGAGCCGCAATTGATCCTTGTCCTGCGTGTCCGGCCCGTGGCAGACGAAGCACTTGTCCGACAGGATCGGCAGAACGTCCTTTGCAAAATCGACCGGCTTTTCGTCTGCGGCGCGAACCGCACCGGAATAGAGAGAGAGAATCATCGACAGTCGAAGAATTACCTGACGTGTGCGCATCACGGGCCGGGCCTTTCGAAGTTCGTTTCGCGGCCGGCGCCTGCCAGCCTCTTGCTCGCCCGGAGCGATGCCCAGGCCGTGCCACAGGCTACGTTGAAAATAGCCTTCGGCCAACGGGTCGCCGAAAACTGCCGACATCAATTCGAGAGTTCCTCGCCGCGTTCAGCTCCCGGAACAGCGACGAACTCACAAACCGTTCAGAGCGTCCAGCAGGGACTGTGAAAGCACCAGCGAATTGTCGAGCGAGACACTGACCGCAGAGACATCCGTGCCTTCTCCAACATTGCCGATGTTGGAACCGGCATTGCCGTTCAGCGAGTCGGCTCCCTGTTCGCCCAGCAGAACGTCGTCCCCGTCTCCGCCCAGTAGCGTGTCGTCGGCGTCGCCCCCGGCGAGCGTATCGTTGCCGCCGTCGCCAGACAGCAGGTCCGATCCGTCGAACCCGCCGATCAGATCATCGCCGTCGCCACCGATGAGGATGTCATTTCCGTCACCGCCGTTGATCGTGTCGTTGCCCGAGCCGCCGTTGGCGAAATCATTTCCGTCATTGCCAAAGAGCAGGTCGTCTCCGCCGTTCCCCAGCACCGTGTCGTCGTTGTGACCGCCGTCCAGTCGGTCGTTGCCAGCTCCACCGACAACCGTGTCCCGCCCAAGTCCGCCATCGATCGAGTCGTCTCCGAACGAGCCGACGACCAGATCGTCGCCGAAGTTGCCTCGCAGAGTGTCGTTGCCGTTTCCTCCGTCGATGGCATCGTTATCGAGTCCGCCCGAGGCCACATCGTCGCCGTCTCCACCGGTGATGACGTCGTTGCCAGCTTCACCGAACAGTTGATCGTCGCCGCCCTGCCCGTTGAGCAGGTCGGCTCCGTTACCGCCTTCGATCCGGTCGTTCCCGTCGCCGCCGGAAATCGAATCGTCGCCCTCGCCGCCAATCAGATAATCGTTGCCCGTGCTGCCGAGGATGATGTCATTGCCCGCCCCGCCATCAGCGATCAGGACCACATTGCCGAGCAGTGTCGCGCCGGAAAAGTCGATCCGGTCATCCCCGTTCTGGCCGTTGAATCGAAGCTCCGTCAAACCAGCCGCGCTCAGATTTCCGAGCGTGACCGTGTCGCTCCCGTTACCCAGGTTGAGGTTGATCGACTCAACCGTCGGCTGAATCGTCAGCAGAGAGTTACCGAGCGAAACCGTCAAATCGCTGCCGACAGAATCGACTGAGTAAATGCCGCCGGACCGTCCACCCTGCACGATGACGTTGTCGTTGCCGTCCCCGCCGGCGACCGTCACGCGGAAGTCTTTCTCACGCCACAGGAACGTGTCGGCACCAGCACCGCCATCGAGAAAGTCACTGCCACCGTTTCCGACCAGCAGGTCCTGCCCGGCTCCGCCGTCAACCGTGTCGTTTCCGCCTCCGCCAAACACTGTGTCGTTGCCCGCAAACGTCGAGATGGTATCGTTGCCCGTTCCTCCATCGACGAAATCGTCACTGCCACCACCAAAAATGGTGTCGTCACCGGTTCCGCCAACAATCGTCGTGGGAACCGTTTCGACCAGTGGCAGTGTCGGAGGCGGTGGAACGACTGTCGTGCCTGGAGGTGTTCCGCCGAGCGACGCGATGTAGACCGTCGAGTCCAGCGAAGTGTCTGTCGTATCGGCGATGATGAAAGTAATTGTGTTGCCTGTCTGACCATCGCTTAGCAGTGCCGAGAATGTGAGTTTCGGCATTCCGTTCGGAGCAAGGACTCCGTTGAGTTCCGTACCTGAGATCGCTGCGAAGTCGGGATGGTCGATATTGACTGGCGAACCGTTGAAGTTCGCGATGTTTGTCCCGTTCAGGTAGATCGCAAATCCGTCAATGAAGCTTGACCCGACTAAGACCGGAAATTCCTCAGACCCGAACACCAGCTCGAAAAACAGCGTGTCGAATCCAGGTTGCAGGTCAAAGTCGATGTCGAGCTGTGTGACGTCGTTGTGATCGAACATCCCGCCAGTAATCGGATCAAGAAGCAGTTCCTGAGCGGGAGTTGCCTGAACACCGAAGCTTGTGGTCTGTGACGTCGTGTCCGGACCGCTGGCGTAGTCCGCCACATCTCCCGTACTCAGAATGATGCCCCCTCCCGTCAGTCCATAAGGAGCACCTGTCCCGGCCGTAAACGTGCCGCCAGACAATTCTCCCTGAAACCCCATATTGGCGCTCAGATTCATGTTGTTCACGGTGATGCCGCCGCTTGATCCGACAACCGTCGTCGTGAGGACTCCGGGGTCGATCGTCGCGGTGACGTTCAGGCCCGGCGCGATGATTCCATCGTCATTGACGATCTGGCCGACACCCATGGTGTTATTGAGCGAGCCACCAACCGGGTTAGAAATTTCAAGGAAAAACGCCTCGGTGGATTCGATCACGTCATCGCCAATGACCGGGACGGTCACAGTGACAGTTTGAACGCCAATATCAAAGACCGCTTTGCCCGACCTCGCCACGTAGTCTTCTCCGGCGATTGCCGTATCGTCGACCGTCGCGAAATCGACCATGACCGGAGCGAGTGCCGGTGCCGGAAGCGAGAGCGAGAACACAAAATCGGTCTGGACTCCGCCGCTGCCTTCGTTCAATTGAACATTGTTCACGGTGATCGGCGGACGGAACAGCAGAGAGTTGTCGATCAGATCGTTGCCAGTTCCACCGTCGAGCGTGTCGGCTCCGTCGCCACCCAGAATCGTGTCGTCGCCCGCGTTGCCGAAGGAGTGATCGGCTCCCGCTTCTCCGACGATAAAGTCATTGGCCGATCCGCCCAGCTGGACGTCGTCGCCAGCGCCGCCGATGAGCATGTCCATTCCCGCGTCGCCTCGCGAGAAGTCGTTCCCGTCTCCGCCGAGGATCGTGTCCGGGCCTCCTGATCCATACAGGAAATCATTGCCGGCCGAGCCCATGATCAAATCCGGTCCGCCCTGCCCGTTAATGACGTCGTCCCCGTTTCCGCCGTCCAGAATGTCCGCGCCAGCACCGCCGAAGATGCGGTCGTTATCGTCGCCACCGTTGACAACGTCGTCGCCGAGGTCGCCAAAGATGACGTCCAGACCCGCGTCGCCGTCGAGCGAGTCGGCTCCGTCATGACCGAAAATCGTGTCGTCGCCGTCGCCGCCGGAGATCGTATCGTTTCCGTCGTCTCCCTGAATTTCGTCATTGCCGCCCTCGCCCGATACGACATCCTCACCGTCGCCGGCATCGATGCTGTCGTCACCGTCGCCGCCCAGGATGACGTCGTCACCGTCCTCGCCGAAGATCGTGTCGTTCGCGCCGCCACCGGTGATTGTGTCGTGTCCGTCGCCCGCAGTGATCTCGGTCGGGATGTCCGGACTGGCAGTGATCGTGTCGTGCCCGTCGCCGGAAAAGACGCGGATCGAGGTCAGGTTGGTGTACGTGGCGACGCTGAGAGTCGCGAGGTTGATCGTATTGTCGAGCTCGCCCGCTTCGATCAGCAGCGAACTGAAACTGGTCACCAGCAGCGTCGGCGCGCCTTCGAACACCTCGCCGTTGATGAGGATCTCTGCCTGAGTCGGATCGTTTGCGTTCAGTTGAAACGCGATCGACTCGTCGGCATTCGTGAGGATCCGCAGTTCTGATCCCAGCAGAACGGCCGAAGCGGAAAGCAGCGCGCGTTCCTCAAGCGTGTCGACCTGGTGCGTCATCGCGCACCGGGCTTCCCCGTTGAAAGATCGCTGTCCGAGAGACCGCTGTCGACGTGATCGCTTCGAATAAGCCAGTCGGTTTCGAAGCCGGTGAATCCAGGGCGTCCTTGCCACGGCGGCGTCCTCTCTGAGTGGTCCGATTCAAACCGATTGAAACGACGAGCGAGTGTAATTCGCTGAGCTGCCAGCGCAGCTCACTCACTCCCCCGCCGTTCCTGTCGTCCGAGTCACAACACCGAGTCTTCCGAAGGCTGCAACCGCGTGCTCATCCATGAACACGAGACGCCGAAGCGCCGGCTGCAGACATCGGCCAAATCATCCCTGACGTTCTTCCACGCGGGTGTCGTTGACGGCGAGCGTCCATGCTTGCCGGGCCAGCACCGCTCGATGGGCCGCGCAGGCCAACTGATCGGTGCAAATCTCCCGCGCGGAATGAGCGGCAGATGTGTTACACATAGTTCGGCCGTCAGCATCGGAATGTTCAGAGCAACCGCTCCGTCCGGGAGACTCACCCCAGACCGCATAACCGGACCCCGCACAGCAGTTACGACACCGAGAGTCGCTGCAAACCGCAGACTTGCTTCAGCCTGCCACCGCAGCCAGCGAGCACGAAATCGTTACAACCGGCAAGGTTTACCAGGACGGCTGACGAAGCCGGCCAGTGTGCTCGCTACTTGTCGCGAGGGCTGCACAGGGCTGAGGCTGTCTGGATGCGAAGAGGCGTGTTCAACCGGCGACTGGACCGCGGCGTCGCGGCCGCTCGGAGGCGTGCGGTCTGTAAACCGTGGAGCCGCAGCGATGCCTCGACCGTTCGAAGGGGTCCTGTTCAATCAATAAGCAAACCGGCCTGCGGCTTCTGCCCGAGCCGCATCCCTGCCGGCCAATCGAGTCAGGCGATGATCGCCGTTGCCTGGCCACCAACTGCGACCGTGTCGATCCGATGGCAAGTATCCTGGCCAACGAGAAGGGCACAAAGTCGAGTGGTCACTTCCGCGACGAGGTCGTCACGTTCCAGGTCCGGTCGGTGGTCCCGCACCTGACGGACCTGTTGCAGGATCGCCGTCGAGAGTCCGTCACGCGTCCGACCCGTCCGGACAACTCGCCGGACGATCCGTCCCAGGGCCGTACCGAACTGTTCTTCACATCGCGTCGCTGTCTGGCCATCGCCACGGGCGGTTGCGGAACGAAGCTTTTGAATCTGCTGTTGAATTTGAAAGCTCATAATGATTCCTTACTTCAGAATCTCTATTGAGAAAAATAAATCCGAGCCGAGTTGATGTCAGACAAAAACGATCTGGGTGTCGCCTTCATTTCCGTCACCGTCGAAAGCCGTCGCCGTGATGATTCCGTCGGGTGGCAGGAAGTAGGAGAAGCTGAATCGGCCATCGGCATCGGCGGTGACCGTGTGCTCCTCAAGATCTCCGTTGATTCCCGGGAATGTGAAGGTGACGGAGTGACCACTGACGGTCAGTTGGCCGGTGATTTGAATCGTGCCGCCAGCCAGTGCAGTTGAATTGAGCGACACAAATCCTGCGATGAGCACTTCGTCTGCGGGGAAGTCGCCTCCCGGTTCTTCCCCGGGCGACTCACCTGGAATCTCGCCGGGACCTCCAACAGGGATTTCCCCTGGGTCGTCCGAGGGGACTTCGCCGGGACCTTCGAAAGGGATCTCCCCTGGGTCTTCGTCTGCGAGAACGGGGTCCGATGTCGGCGCGGGTTCTGCAATCGGGACTTCAGCTTCAGGCGTCTCTTCGACAACCTCAGCGGCCGGTGCTCCGCTCAGCAGCACTCGAGACTCGAAAACCTCAGCAGCTCGCGGAAGGACTTGAGCAGCACGCCGGCGGGAATTGTTGCGGAGTGCGAATCGGCGAAAGTTGAGCATGAACAGTTCCTTTTCAAAGAAAGAAAAACGATGGATGTGCGATTGAAGACCGGGCTCCGAACGGAGCACACAGGCTGGCCAGAACCGGCAAGTCTCGAATGGCACAGAACAGATGTGCCATCGGTCTGTAGAGAAAATAGCGGTTGTACCGATTGAATCAATTGCACCGACAAAAAACCGGGGCACTGAACAGCAACTGACGCTGCGGAGTACCGAATGCGGTTTCTGGTGCGAGCAGAGAAGTCTGGCGCGTTCAGCTAAACGAGATGAGATGTCCAGAAAGGGCAGACTTCACTTGACCACAGAGGGAATTCTGCTCGAAGTGTGTTTGAGGTGAGCGACCTCATGCTGAAACACATTTCGTACAGTGATCTTTTAGGCAGACATGCTGGCGCCGTTGAGCCACTAAGGGATCCCCTCCACAATCCGTGGGAGAGTCGCCTTCCGGCAGTCACGCGACCAGAATGCCGCGAGTCACAATTGCCACATTATGGGTGATTGCGTACAGGGGCGTTCAGTCCATCTCATAGAGGGGGAGGGACACGACTTAAGGATGGATCATCGGCGTGGCCGGGCTGCGTGTCGTCACCGCGAAATCAGCGCACAAAAACAGCCGCCACCGATCAGGTTGATCGGCCGCGGCTGTCGGAAAGGTGTTTCAATTCAGGTGAGTCCGGGTGGACATCACACTTAATTCGTGGAATTGGCTCTTCGCTCGAAGGCTTCTTCAAGGTCTTCATTGTTTTCGTGATTTATCACTCCGAGGGTGACACCGGTGATCGCACCACCGACCACGACTGCATCAAAGATACCCAGGCCAGAAAGCATCCCCCCGCCCATTCCGATTCCTGCACCCGACAGTCCGCCAGCGAACCCGCCGCCAGGACCTGGGCTGAATGCGTAGGCACCGGCATCAGGATCAGCAACACGCACCTGACCAAATGCCGTCCCGTCGTCGTCGTACAGAACTTCACCATCATTCTGAGCTCGTACGACAGTCCGGTCCGACACGATTCTGATCTGTTTCAGAGCCATCTTTGGAGCCGTTCCATTTTTCCACAGTCGGTAAACACCGTGACCTGTGCCGGCGACGATGTAAAAGGTTCCTGCGGGAACCTTCTCGACCGAAAACTGGCCGGACTCATTACTGAGCGAGCGGCCGACTTCCTCCTTCGCAGTGCGGACAGAAACGACCGCCTTCGTGACTGTCGCATTTTTTCCGTTGATCACCTCGCCGTTCAGCGTTCCGCCCTTTGCGAGCTCGACGTCGATGATCCGTGTTTTCGCACGTTGCGACTTCCCGGACGCAGCGGTGGAAGACGGTGTGACCTTCCCACTCAGCGAGGCGACGCCTGTTGGCTTGCCTTTCGCTTCGGGCGGAGCAGCCATCAGATCAGCTGGCAGAAATATTCCCAGGCAGGCGAGCCCCGTGACGGTGGCTTTCAGAAAAGTTTTGAGCTTCATGGTCTCCGTACCTGTTTCTGATGCTCTGTGATCCGGGCCAGTTGTCGTACTCAGAGAAACGAGTTCCGTCGTTCCATCGGGCAAGCCAGGATGGGAAGATGCCGAGTCGCCGCCAGCCCTCATGGCTAACGGAAACACAACTGTTGCAAGCAGAATTCCCGCTCACCTCTGACTTATCGTCACGACCAGTGTCATCGCTACAGTCTTCCTTTTCGGATTTCGAAAGTTTCCTGACCGGACCAACACGCATGTTTTTCCGCCGGCCGCAATAATTCGCTTCAGTTTCACCGATCCACCCGTCTGCTTGCTGCCAGAGGGCGGTGCCTCTATATCGAAACCCGTGGAGAAACGACTTCCGAACAGTCACTGGGAGCGTGAGTTTTTCCGCAGTCCGGACCAGACGCAGCGCCGCTCCGGCAATCGTGCGACGGCGCTTGAATTGAAAAACTCACAATTTCTTCGGGCGACAGACTTTGCGACATTCGCAGATTTTCCCTCAAGGAGCACAGGATGCCTGCCGACAACGAACGCCCGCGCTGGCGGTCAACCACCATCGTCAGTGTCCGCAAAGGCGACATGGTCGCGCTGGGCGGTGACGGCCAGGTGACCTTCGGCAGCACGATCATGAAGGCGGACACGCGAAAAATCCGCTGGATGCTCGAAATGAAAGTGCTCGTCGGTTTTGCCGGATCGACCGCAGACGCCTTTGCTCTGATGGAGCGATTTGAAACGAAGCTGAAGGACTTTCCCGGAAACATGCCGCGTGCGGCGACCGAGCTCGCGCGCGACTGGCGAACCGATCGCGTCCTCCGCCGCCTCGAAGCGATGATGATCGCCGTCGACGCTGAGCACAGTCTGCTGATCACCGGCCAGGGCGACGTTGTTCAGCCATCTGACGGAATTCTCGCGATCGGCTCCGGAGGTCCGTACGCCCAGGCCGCCGCGAAGGCGCTCGCAAAACACTCAGACCTCTCCGCCTCAGACATTGTGCGCGAGTCGCTCGTCGTCGCCTCGGACATCGACGTTTACACAAACTCCAACATTATGGTTGAGGAAATTCCGTGTCAGAGCTGACACCTGCGGAAATTGTTACCGAACTGGACCGCCACATCGTCGGACAGAGCGCCGCCAAACGCGCCGTCGCGATCGCGCTGCGAAACCGCTGGCGGTGGAAACAGCTTCCCGACGAAGTTCGCCGCGAAGTGACACCGCGGAATATCCTGATGATCGGCCCGACAGGCGTCGGCAAAACGGAAATCACGCGCCGCCTGGCACAGTTCATGAAAGCTCCGTTCGTCAAAATCGAGGCGACAAAGTACACCGAAGTCGGCTACTACGGACGCGATGTCGAGTCGATCATTCGAGACCTCGTTGAGGCGTCGATCTCTATGGTCAGAGACCGGTTCCGTGATGAAGTCATCGACGAAGCACGCGGGCGTGCCGAGGAACGACTGCTCGACCTCCTCCTGAAGACTGAACCAGAAGACGCACCGCCGATGCCGTACGACGCGACAGCGGGCGAAGAATCCGCGGGCGAAGAATCTGCGGACGAGATTTCTTCCGCATCGTCCTTCGATCAGCAGCTTCGTGAGCAGGCAGAGCGCGCAGCACGAACACGCGAGAAGTTCCGCTCCATGCTGCGTGCCGGCAAACTGGAAGACAAGACCGTCGAGATCACCGTCGAGCAGCGGCAGTCGGCTCAGGTGTTCAACATGGGTGGCGGCATGGACTTCGACATGCAGAATATGCTGGAACGGATCATGCCGACGCAGTCGCGTACTCGCGAAATCAAAGTCGCGCTGGCTCGCGACGTGCTTCTTGACCAGGAAATCGACTCGCTGATCGACGACGACGCGGTTCAGGACGAAGGTCTGCGCACGGCCGAGAGTTCCGGCATCGTGTTCATTGATGAAATCGACAAAGTGTGCGGCGGTGGCGAGGGCTCGCGCGGAGCAGACGTCAGTCGACAGGGAGTTCAGCGCGACCTGCTGCCCATCGTCGAAGGCACGACCGTGCAGACGAAACACGGCAATCTGAAAACGGACCACATTCTCTTTATTGCGGCCGGCGCGTTTCACAAGGCTCGCCCCAGCGACATGATGCCCGAGCTTCAGGGCCGCTTCCCGATCCGAGTTGAGCTGAACGATCTGACGCAGGACGACTTTGTCCGCATCCTCACCGAACCAGACAGTTCGCTCACCAGGCAGTACCAGTCGCTGCTCGAAATGGACGGCGTGAAAATCGAATTCGCGCAGGACGGCGTCGAGGAAATCGCTGCACTCGCTTTTCGAGTCAACCAGACCTCACAGAACATCGGAGCCCGCCGGCTTTACACGCTGCTCGAAAAACTGCTGGAAGACGTCAGCTTTCAGGCTCCGGACAAGAACCTGAAACAGGTCCGAATCGACGCCGCCTACGTCCGAGAGAAACTCGACGAAGCAACCCGGACCGAAGACCTCAACCGGTTCATTCTGTGATCGGTCATTCTGGCCTGGAACTTCGTTGCCCGGCCTGCGCAGGCTGGAATCCTATTTATGCCCCAGCAGCGATCCGTGTCGTTTCTGGTTCATCGCCCAGTTGGTGAGGATCAGGTATCCCGGATCGTTCGGCTGGTAGCGGCGGCCTCCCTGGTGGCCGTCTTCTTTTCCGGTCTGCACGTTGAGCGGTTTGCGGAGCAGCTTGCTTTGGCCGACGTCGGCCAGGTCCACTCGCGCCTGGAGTTTGCGGTAGTTCTCCAGCAGTTTGCCGACCGGCAGATAGCCGGCGTCGTCGGGGCGGGCGAGTTCCAGCGGCGGGACTCGGCCGGGGACTCCGTGACACGCGAAGCAACTGCGCTGGTCTCCGCGCAGGACGCGGTTCATCTCGGGCGTCACGTAATCGCGGAAGTAGGAAAAGTCTTCGACAAACTCTGAAGGCAGCTTGCCGTCTTTCACTTCGAGCCGTTTCGGATTCTCATTCTGAACGGCCGCGACAAGTTCCTTTTCAAAGTTCTCACGGTTCTGCTTGAGGACGTTGTTCGCGTCGTTGACGACTCCCTCTCGCTTTTCGAATTTGAGCATCGCCTCCAGCGCGGTCAGGACTTCCGGGTTGCGACGCAGGGCCGTTCGCTGAGCCATCTTCACGGCGAACTGTCGCGTTTCTGGATCGGCACTCTCGATGAGCTGATCCAGGAACAGCCGCAGAGCCCGCGTTCGCAGTTGTTCCAGCGGGTCGATGGGCGGCAGCTTGCCGGGCTGCACGTCAGGCAGCTTTGTTTTGTGGAGCAGAATCCACTCGACGCTCGGCAGCCAGAACCGCGCCAGCTGCGGGTGTTCGAGTTTCTCCGGGAAGAACTCCAGCATCACGTCATGGTGCAGATCCGGGTTCTCGCCGATGGCATTTCCGACGCCGCGCGCGAGGTACCAGAACGAGTCCGCGTTGCGTTCGGCCTCGCCCCGCTCTGCGGCATCGGGAATCGCTTTAATCTTTTCGGGCGAGAGGTACGCGGAAAACTCCGGCTGCAGATAGCCGAAGACTTCGTGCTGCTGCTCGTGCGTGTCGGGAATGACCCACTTGATCCGCGCGAACATGTTCAGGATCGGTTCGGACAACTGAGGCCGGCGCGGCGGCTCCATCGCACCTCGATTGAGCTGCCGGATGAGTGGCTCGATTCGCTCGGGCACGGCGACGAGCTGCGCAGATCGCGGATCCGAAACGCTCGATGAGGCGATCGGCCGAAGGTCTTCGGGACCGTTCAGCGAGTATTGAATCAGTTTCTGCTGCAGGTCGCTGAAGCTGACATTGGCCGAACCCTCGAGCCCGACCTGCAGTGGCAGCGTGTTCTTTTCGAAATCCGCGGCGGCTTCGACCGCGCCGAAATACGTCATCGCGGCGAGGCCGAACATGTACGTTGAATGAGGCGTGCTGAAGCCCATCTGACCGGGGCCGCCGTCTCCGCCGGAGGTGTTGTAAAATGTCGCCCCGATGCCGACGAGACGCCGCGCGACGAGCTGCGCTTCCGGACTGGGGTTGTCTTTCTGCTCGGCCAGCCAGTCACCGATCGTCTCAAACAGCTCTGCCAGTTCTTTGTACTGATGCGAGTTGCTCTGGTTGGCTTTGTGTCCGTTCGCGATGAACAAGGCCTGCGACTGATACCGGATCGCGTTCTCGACGAGAGCATTCGACTCCGGCCGCTGCAGCATCTTCACCCACGCTTCGTTGATCGCCGTGCGGACCGGCGGATTATAGACCCACCAGTTCCAGGCCGCGCGAGTCGCCCAGGCTCGAACGGCCGGGTGAGCGTCTTCGTTCATGCCACGCGTGAGAGTCCCGGTGAGGTCGTTCCACTCGACAGACATTTCCGGCATGACACCGTCGACGCGCATGAGCAGCGCGTGGTACGCGGCCTCGCGGCGGTAGTCGTCTTCGTCACTGGCAGCGGCGAGAAATTCCTCCCAGCCCTGGTCATCGATCAGCGTCTGCCGACTCGCCCAGAGCGCGGCTTCTCGAACAGCTTTAACGGGATCTCCCAGCAGATTTGCGAGCACCCGTCCCTCTCCCCCGACGGGGAGAGGGGACGGGGTGGATGTTTGCACGGCGCCCAGCCCGATCGCCGCCCAGAATCGAACGTGCGGGTTCTGGTCTTTAACGCCGCTCAGAAAGAGCGGCAGCAGCGCGGGATCGTTCGTGTTGGACGCGGCACGGTGCCGCTCAATTCGCTCAGGCAGGCTTTCGACATGTTTCGGAAAGTAGTTGTTCATGCTGACTTCGGCCGGTTCGGTCGGATACAGCCGCGACAGCGCGTGCAGCGCGTAGCTGGTTGAGACGAAGCCCGTCTGTGACTGGCCTTTCCAGAAGCCGGTCGGATGCTGGAGTCCCAGCAGTGCCTTCACGCCTTTTTCGACCGTCGGGTCTTTCGGGCCGAAGCCGGCCGCCTGGAACGCGATCAGAGCGAGCGCTGTGGGAGACGGCTCAGGCTTGTTCTCGACTTTGACTTTCCATGTGTCGTTCTCTTTCTCGCCGGGATTGAAACCCCAACTGCCGTCTTCGTTCTGGACAGCTCGCAGACGCGCGAGGTCCTGCTCAACCTGAGTGTTGATCTGAGCCCACAGCTTCTTCGCGCCCTCAACGCTGCCGCCCGGTTTGACATTCGAAGGGATTCGCGGCTTCGTGTCTTTCTGAGCCTCCTCCAGCTTCAGCACTTCCGAGACCTGTTCGACGTAGTCCTGCGGGAAGAAGCGGCGCAGAAACTCGACGCGGTGAGCCATGTCGTCGGTGTATTTTGGATTGACGGCCAGCGTCTTGCGGGCTTTGTCTTCGAGGGCCCGGAAGAACTGCGGGTTTCGATACCGCCTCCAGGCCTCGTCGAGAATTTCACCCGTGTAGTTAAAGACGACTCCCTGGCCGACGTTCGCTCCCGGACCAGCCGCGTTGATCCCGCCGGGGTCGGCGGTCTGCAGGACGAAGTTGGAGGCTCGCAGAAACTGTTTGCTCTGCAGCTTGCGAGCGGGCAGGAACCGCTCCAGAGAAATGACCGAGTGCGCGGCGACTCGCGTTCCGGCCGGGCCGTCGCCGATGTCGAGCGGGGCGAGGCTGGTATTGTTCGCCGCGTCGACCAGCTCATTCGTCGGCCGCATCGACTGGTAGCAGATGTTGGTCAGGTTGCGGAACAGGTGAGCGTTTTCGAGGCGGTAGCCCATCGCCAGGGGAATCGCCGGTCCCCACACGCCGGACTGCGTGTGGCAGCTCATGCACTGTGTGCCGAGCAGGTTGCCGGTGTCGCGAATTCGCCGCTCGACACTGGCACCTCGCGGTCGATTGTTGAGCCACGAATCCACCTGGCCGACGTGATCGTACAGCCCGTGCCGGATCGCGTGGCGAGGGTCCGTAAACGGAGCCGGCTTCACGACGCGCAGTTCCAGTCCGTAGCCCGGCGAGTTCGCTTCAACACGAAGAAAATAAACGTGCCCCGGCTTCAGGTTGCGGCAGATGGCGATGCGGTGCTGCTCCTGCTGCTGATGCACGCGCTCGTTCGGGTTCTTGCCGTCTTCGTATTCCGCCCCGACATCGAGTTCCGCGCCGATCTCAACATTCGCCTTGGCCGTTGCGACTTCGTAAACGCGAATCCGTGCGGCGACCATCTGATCGGGAATCGTGAGGCACGCGGTCAACAGTCGCGGTTCCTTTCCGGGATAGTCGAGCCGCAACCAGTCGTCGTGAGCCCCGTCACCGACCTGGCCATTGTCGAAATACTCGACCTCATCATGAGTCCCCAAAATCTGCAGGGAGTAATCCTTGTCCGTCTCCTTAAGAGGAATCGGCTGTGCGTACCGGGGCGAGTCGTTCGGCTCGAACTCGATGAACACCGATCCGTTTTTCGCTTCAGGCATGTGGAGTTGCCGAACCTGCACGGTCACATCGACGGCTTTGTCGCCCGGCCACGCGACCGCGCGGCTCGCTGCGAGAAGCTCGTCGACCTTGCCCGCTTCCCGCCAGCGTTCGCCCTCGAACAGAGTCAACTCTTCCTCAGCGGGTTCGAGGATCACGGCGAAACGGCCATCGCGAGGTGCCCGAAACGGCGTGTAAAGATCCCCGTCGAGAGCGTGCAGGATCTTCTCGACAAAGACTTCTTTCTCATTCGTTCCGTCAAGTTGCACGATTTTCGCTCGAACGCGGGCGTTCTCCGGCAGACTCGACGGCCGTTTAATTCTCGTTGAGATATCGACGGCCTGTCCGCCTTTCAGGTCAAAGCCTGCCCGAACCACAAACCGGCCCCCGTTGCCTCGCCCGACAGGAAAGGTCACACCGTCTTCGAGCTGTGCGCGAGTGATCCCGTCGTCGGCCCGTGCCGAAGTCGGCAGAAAACCGGAAGAAGTGACTGCAAGACCCGTCAGAAGGGCGAAAAACGAAACCGTGTTTACGGACAGAGACCGCATGGGACGCTCCACAATCAGCGGGAATTGATCAACGCGACCAGATTAGACCGGCAACGAAACCGGTTCAACTCGCTGAGCAGAGACTCCGTTGGGAGGGCGAGGCTCCTGCCGAGCCATACGCGCTTGCGGCTCGGCAGGAGCCTCGTCCTCCCGAAAAACCGTCGGGCTCTCCTTGTGGCGGAGTCCGGGGAGCTGTCACGCCCGCGTTTTTACGAACGGTCTTTGCGGTTCGTAGCCGAATGCGGATGAGCAGACTCGTAGGTCTCGTGCAGACGCCGCGTGCTGACGTGCGTGTAAATCTGCGTGGTGGTGAGGCTTTTATGCCCGAGCATTTCCTGGACGCTGCGCAAGTCTGCTCCGCCGTCGAGCAGATGCGTCGCGAAACTGTGCCGCAGAGTGTGAGGACTCACCTGGCGATCGAGTCCCGTCTGCGCGAGGTACTTTTCGAGCATCCGCCCAATGCTGCGCGTCGTCAGCCGGCGACCAAACCGGTTCAGGAAGAGCGCCACTTTTGAGTCCGGTCGCTCATCGGGTTCGCGAATGTCCATCCAGTGAGACAGCGCTTTCACGGCGAATTTGCCGACCGGAGCAATCCTCTCTTTGCGGCCCTTTCCAAGCACTCGCAGCACGTCGCCGTCGCGGTCCCAGTTTGACACGTTGAGGCCGACAAGCTCCGCGACACGAAGCCCGCCCGAGTACATTGTCTCCAGCATTGCTCGATCACGGATCCCGGCCGGCTCGTTGGCGGGTGGAGCTTCCAGCAAAGTCGTGATCTGATCGGGCGAAAGCAGGCTCGGCAGTTTGCGTCCGGTTCTCGGCGTTCGCAGAGCCTTCGCCGGATTCGACTCGGTCAGCTCTTCCCGCACGCAATACCGGAAGAGGCTTCGCAGACACGCCAGTCGTCTCGCCACAGTCGTCTTCGCGTAGTCACATTCGTGAAGGTAGGCGACGTACCCGCGCAGCATCGGCACGGTGATTCCGCTTGGCGAGGGGATCGCACCCACACGGTCGAGCAGGTACTCATGAAAGCTGGCGAGGTCTTCGGCGTACGACTTTATCGTGAGCGGAGACGAATTCCGCTCAATCTTGAGGTACCGCAGAAAACCGTCAATCGCTCGGTCCATGAGGAAACCTCACGCAGCAGAGAGTGGCACGACACTCCGTGTCGTGATCGCACCGGCCGTGCGTTTTCTAAACCAGCCTTTGGTTCGCAGCGAATCGCGGTCCTCGGCACGGAGTGCCGAGCCACAATCAAACACGACTTACCAGGCCGTTTCGGGGAGCCGGTTGGTCCGCTCGGACTCGGCATCCTGTCGCAGCTTCCGCACTTTCTGGCTGAGCACCGCGGCGTCGTACCACGTAAAGCTGAGCGTCTTATCAGCCGCGTATCGGCCGAGCGTCTGCAGGAGCGTCGCCGTGCTCTCGTCGTCATAGAGGAAGACGTATCGTTCCGAATCCTTGACGAGTGCCAGTACATTCATGCTGCGGTGCATGAGTTCTCCTCAATCTCTCGGAAGTCAACATCCATGCTGCGAGCGTCATGCTGCGGACCGGCCGCATCGCGAAATGACGTCGGTAAAGGAGAATGTCGACCTGCCAGCAGCCTCGGCTTGAATCCGCTTCCGCAGATCCGCAAGGCCAGCGCAGAGACATCCCGATTCACAACCGATCAGAGACGCATTCTGTGTACGGACGCTGTTTCACCTGCCGGCTTTATCGTCAAAATCGGCAGAGTGACTTGAATCGGAATCCTCAACCCAGCTTGCCAGATCAAACGGAGAGGCGTGTTCGAAGGTAACCCCAAGCGTAAGTTTTGAAGTTGCGCCTTTTACGCCTTCGGCGTACTTCTCTGGTGAAAAGCGCAACTTCAAAACTTACGCTTCGGGTGACTTTTTGGAAATCGGATCCAATCCGCATGAGTGAAGATCGCGCTGCTTCAAACGAAACGGCTGAGATGCCATCATCCGCCGTCGCAAATCATCTGTGCTGATCTGTGTCCATCTGTGGTTAAAACGACCGCACAACAACCGGACTCGAACGTGGACGACTCCCTCAACCCGCCTGATTTCACCGATGAAGAACTCGCGCGGGCTGTCGAGATTGTCGAGCTCCTGGCTGAGGATCGTGGGCTGCTCGCCCGGCTGAGCAAGGACGAGCGACGACGGCTCATGCAGGCGGTTGAGCGAGTGGCCAGTCCTGACCGCAAGTCGAGAAAGAAACTCGTCCGGGTGTTCAAGCAGCGTGAGCAGGCTGAGATCTCGGAGAAGAAAAACGAAGACGAACTCAAACTTGCTCGAACGGGGATCCGAAATCCGCTTGGGACGCGACAACGGAAGAGGCCGTGCCCGCCCGCTCCGTTCGAACCGGAACTGCCGCCGCCGAACGATTTGCCGGACGAAAGTTTCATCGATCGGCTGAGCGTGCCTCGCAGTTGCTACATCTGCAAACGCGACTTCGACCTCGTCCACTTTTTCTACGATGCCCTTTGCCCGGACTGCTCGGCATTGAACTGGGAACGTCGCGAGAGAACCGTCGACCTCACCGGCCGCTACGCGCTGTTGACTGGCGGGCGAGTCAAAATCGGTTACCAGGCCGCGCTGAAACTGCTTCGAGCCGGCTGCCACGTCATCGTCACAACGCGATTCCCGCGCGACGCGGCGACGCGGTTCACGACCGAGGAGGACAGTGCCGACTGGTCCGAGCGGCTTCAGATTCACGGCATCGATCTGCGACACACGCCCAGCGTCGAAGCGTTTGCCGATCACCTTTGCGAGACGCTGCCGCGGCTCGATTTCATTCTGAATAACGCCTGCCAGACCGTTCGACGGCCGCCGGGTTTTTACGGCCACCTCATGGCGGACGAACGAAAACTCGCGACCGAACTGCCCGCCGTCGCGCGACCGCTGCTTGAATCGTACGAGTCGCTTCGCCGCAAAGGGGTCTCACCCGGGTCCGGGGACAGCCTGCTTCCCGCTCAGGTCGACAGCAGCCTTGCCGGAATTCGCCAGGCCGCTGAGCTGTCACAAATCGCCCTCGCGCCGGGAGACACGCAGGGCGGGGAAGAGCTCTTTCCGACCGGGCAGCTCGACGGCGATCTTCAGCAGGTCGACCTTCGCAAGGTCAACAGCTGGCGGCTGCGCCTCGCCGATGTTGCGACCGTCGAGCTGCTTGAGGTGCAACTCGTCAACGCGATCGCCCCGTTCATTCTGAACGCTCGCCTGAAACCGCTGATGCAGAAAGTCACGACACCGGACAAACACATCGTCAATGTCTCGGCGATGGAAGGCGTCTTTTATCGAGCGTACAAAACGGACAAACACCCTCACACAAACATGGCCAAAGCCGCGCTCAACATGCTGACTCGAACGTCGGCTCAGGATTACGCCCGCGACGGAATTCACATGAACAGCGTCGACACCGGATGGATCACCGATGAAGACCCGGCCGAGATCGCTCAACGCAAAACGGAGGAGCTCGGCTTCCGCCCGCCACTCGATCAGGTCGACGCAGCCGCACGAATCTGCGACCCGATCTTCACCGGCTTCCTGACCGGCGAGCATCAGTGGGGGCAGTTTCTTAAGGACTACCAGATCGCGAACTGGTAGGAAGCGGAGCCGAACGAAAGAGAAGCTCCCACGGATCGTTTGAGCTGTCCTCGCCCAACGGCACGAGAACAGGATCCACCTGGTGTCCGGCTTCCAGCGTCCCGAACTCAGCCAGCCCTGACGCCGTTGCTCCGTTTTGAGTTGCCATTCGAAGAAGGTCCGGTCGAGCCGTGCCGTTTGTCTCTTTGTCGAGAAACTGCAGTTCGGCCCACAGTGAGTAGTCCGGGTTCGAACTGCGGCCGTCCGTTCCCAGCGCGACGGGCGCTCCGGCTGCGAGCAGACGTCGCCAGGGATGCGCCTCGTGACCGAAGAAGCGGTGCGTCCTCGGGCAGAAGATCGTCGTGATATTCGGGTGCTCTGCCAGAAACTGAAGCTCCTCGTCGGACAGGTAATTCCCGTGAGCGATCGACGCGGCCGGAAGGTCGGCAAGCGGTTTCAGGAAATCCAGCGGACTCGTTCCGCGCTCGATCAATTCGCCTTTCCAGATGCCAAACTTATTGAGCATCTCGACCAGCTCACCCGTTCCGGATTCGAGCAACTCCAGCTCGGCTTTCGTTTCGGCAAGGTGAATGCAGAGCGGTACTCGCTCCTCTTTCGCGAGTTTGACCAGCGAACTAAACAGCTGCGGCGACACACTGAAAGTCGCGTGGGGGCTGACCGCAGGAAGCACACCGGCCTTTCGGCATGAGTTAATGTGGCTTCGTGCGAGTTGCATTTGTGGATCGTGCTGCTCCGGCAACAGACCGATGAGCTCGCGGAACGCGACAACCTTTGAACCTGCCGGCGTTGCGGCATCGGGGAGCCAGTCCCCGGTGACGATGTCGCCGACGAAGGACGTGCCGGACTCGGCCGACTGCTCTGCTCCGCGTGCGACGAGGTTCGACATCGACTCAGACCGAGCGTGTCGATGTGCGATCAGATTCTGAATCCAATCGGCAAACGGAGCCGGCGGCAGGATCGGCTCTGCCAGATCGCTGAATTCCAGATGCGCATGCGCGTTGACCAGCGAAGGAAGGATGGCGGAATTCCCGAGGTCGACCGCGTCGGGACAAGACCGTCCGGCAAGTCGCTCAATCGAACCGATTCGACCGTCGGCAATCTCCAGCAATCCGTTTTCGATCGGCGATGAACTGACCGGGAAAACCCATCGCGCGGTGAGGCGAACTTTTTCGCCAGAGCGAATGGCGGTCAGCGCGTCCCGCCACAGCGAGGCAACTCGATCCGATTCGCGCCTGGCCGCGTCACTCATCTTCGCTCCAGATGGAGTGCGGGTCGAAGCTCATCGAGGCGAACAGGCTCATCGCGACGCACAGCACAAACGCGATCACCGCCGGGCCGAATTCGAAGTGGACCATGTTTCCCAGCTTGATCAGCATCACCAGAAACGCCAGCAGCATGACGTCCATCATGCTCCACTTTCCGGCGTATTCCATGATGTGGTACGTCAGCGAGCGGTGCTTTTTGTGGAGCAGGTTGAGCAGACTCAGTTCGATCAGCATCACGATTTTCACCAGCGGAAACACAACGGAAAACAGCAGCACAACTCCGCCGATGAACCAGCTGCCGTGCGAAATTAATTCGAACGTCCCGATGAGGACGCTCGACGCGCTGCGATGGCCGAGCCGTTCGACCTGAAGAATCGGCAACAGGATCGCCGGCCAGAACAGGAAGAACGCTCCCAGCGCGGCTGCGGCTGTCCGGGCGGAAGAGCGATCGTCAGCTCCGGGGCGAGTGATCGTGGACTGGCAGCGAGTGCACTCGGCAATCTGTCCGACCTCGAGTTTCGGAACGGCGTGGATCAACCCGCAGCAGTGGCAGGATTTGTGCATCGATGCACCCTGAAGGAAAGCGCTGATTTAGTCGAGCGGCCGGGTATTGCTTACGTGGCCACGTGAAGGAGCTCGCGAATCCGCTGCAGCAATTCGGCCGGCTCCGCCATTCTTCCAGGACCGATCTGTCCGCAGCTCAACCATCCGTCACCCGGCTGAATGATGTGCAGGCCGTCTTCCTCAAGCTGTTTCAGGTTGCGCTGGACCGGCGGCTTGTTCCACATTTCCGTGTTCATCGCGGGGGCGACCAGGATCGGGCAGGTCACAGTCAGGGCGAGGGTTGTGACAAGGCTCTCGGCTCGGCCGGACGCGGCACTCGCAATAAAATCGGCCGTGGCCGGTGCGACGACGTAAAGTTCCGCTCGACGCGCAAGGCCGATGTGCTCGCCCTGAGGATGCTCGACCGGCTGGAACATCGATCGGTAAACCGGTCGATTGGTGAGTGCCTCAAACGTGGTCGGGCCAACGAATTTCGTGGCGGCTTCCGTCATCGCCACGGTGACTTTCGCGCCGGCCTGAACGAGCTTGCTCACCAGATCCGCCGTCTTGTACGCGGCGATTCCACCGGTCACGCCGACGAGGATTTCGCGGTCCTGCATTCTTCTGACTCCTGCTGACGAACCGGGCGTTGCGAGATCGCCCGAATTACCGACAATAGAAGCCGATGATAACTGACGGATGACGCAAAGGCGCACTCAGCACAACGGACCGAGCTTTATGACACCACACATTGCCACTCGTCGCACATTTCTGGCCGCCTCGGCGACGGGGATCGCCGGTCTGCCGGTCGGAGCGTCTCTGGCGGCGGAATCGACTGGCCGGAATTCTGCTGGCGGCACGGCGAAGTCGACGATCCTCTTCTTTCTTTGCGGCGGAGCTTCTCACATCGATATGTGGGATTTAAAACCGAAAGCGCCGCGTGAATATCGCGGGCCGTTTGAGCCCATCGCCACAAGTGCTCCCGGGGTGATGCTCAGTGAGCATCTTCCGATGCTGGCACAACAGGCTCACCACATCGCTCTGTTGAATTCCGTCGGAGCCACCGTCAACACGAACGACCACCACGCCGGTTACTACCACAACCTGACCGGGCACGTGCCGGACCTGAGCTTCCGGACGCTCGGCAACAACCGCACGCCGTTTCCCGACGACTGGCCGTTCATGGGAAGCGTCGTCGGGGCGAAGCGACCTCGCCACGAATTTCTGCCGAACGCGATCACGCTGCCGCACTCGCCCAGCCGCAAGCCGTACACGCGACCGGGGCAGTTCGCCGCGCGGCTCGGAGTCGAGCACGATCCGCTGTACCTGTCCGGGACGCATGAAGAGCCGCTGAAATTTCAGGCGCCGTCGCTGCAGCTTCAAGCCGGCATCGATGGCCCGCGACTAACCGCACGACGGGAACTGCTCGGCGCAATCGACGAGGCGCGCTACCAGTTCGAACAGTCGGCTGTGACCCGAACGTGGACTCAGCAGCAGGAGCGGGCGATTTCTCTGCTCGCCTCAACCGGAACGGCCAACGCGTTCGACGTCGCTCAGGAACCGGAAGCCGTCCGGAAACGATACGGAGAATCGATCAACGGAATGAGCCTCCTGCTGGCGCGACGACTCGCCGAAGCTGGCGTGCCGTTCATCACGGTCTTCTGGCTGGGCGAGGGCATCGGCTCGCCCACCGCGAAGAAGTGTAAGAGTGCCGGAAGCTGGGACACGCACGGCAGCAATTTCGCGTGCCTCAAGGACAACCTGCTGCCGATTTTCGACCGGAGCTTCTCGGCGCTGGTTGAGGACCTGGCCGATCGAGGCATGCTCGACGAGACGCTTCTGATGATCACCAGCGAGATGGGTCGCAAACCGAAAATCGGCGACCCTCGATCCGGCGGTGTCGAAGGAGCCGGCCGCGACCACTGGACCCACATCCTGACGGATGTCCTTGCGGGAGGCGGCATTCGAGGCGGCCAGACCTACGGCACCAGCGACCGCGTCGGCGAGTACCCGGCCGACAACCCGATCATGCCAGCCGACGTGACAAAGACGGTCTACCACGCCATGGGCATCCACGATCTCGAAGCCAGAGATCGTCAAAACCGGCCGTACAACCTGCTGCCGGAAGGCTCGGCGATTACCGAGCTGTTTTGAAATCAAATCCCGTTTAACCCGTCGCCGGAGGCAAGATGCTGCTTCCGGCATTCGACCTGGCCTTTGGCCACGGGTTAAACGCTCAGCGGGTTAAACTCTCAGCGGGTTAAACTCTCAGCGGACTTTGCACTGGAAGGTGACGACTCCGCCGGTTTTTCCGGGGAGGGGTTTGTCGAGTTTGAAGGTCAGGACCAGGCTGCCTTCTTCGTTGTCGACGACGTTGATCTCGCCGGCCCGATCGGACGTCGCGGAGTCTTCGATGTACTCCAGTCGTGGCGTCAGGTTGTCGACCAGTCGCAGGTCATGCAGTGGCCGCTCGCCGTAGTTGTCGTAGCGGATGACGAAGGTGATCGTGTCGCCGGGCTGAGCGGTTTTGCGGTCGGCCAGTTTGAGGACCTTCAGTCGACCCGGTTCGTTTTCTTCCGGTTCGGTGCCGACCATTTCGGCCGCTCGGAATTTCACTTCGACCTGGCCGGCCGATTCGATCTGTGCGGTCACGACCGGGTTCTCGTTGCGGGTCCACAACAGAGCCGCGTCGATTCCGTAGGCCAGGCGGGCCTTGTCAGACTGCTCCAGTTTGCCCTGCGTCCAGTAGCTCAGGTCCTGGCGAAGGTTGAGAAGTTTCAGATGTGCGACCAGGCGGGAGGTGTTGAAGACGCCTCGTTCCCATTCGCGGGTTTCGACGCCGCCGGCTCGCGATCGAGTCTGGACGCCACGGAGTTTGTCATTTCTCGTGTAGTCGTCGGGGCCGACTCGCGTGCCGACTCCGGAATCGACAACGCGGTCCTGCATACCGGCCACGCGGGCGATCTGGACGTCGCCGCTGGGCGTGGTCACCGAGCGGACCGAGCCGAATCGTGGTCCGTAAATCGCGACTCGATTTGTTGGTTGAGTTCTCGGCTTGCCGTCGGAATCGCGGAACTCGGCGACGGTGTCTTCCGTGTCGAGGCCCAGGCGATGGTAGGCGTCGTAATGGACCGGGTAGTCGCGGTCGCCGCCGTCGAGAATGAACTCGTCGGGGTAACGATCGTGGTCGCCGCCGGTCACCCAGCTGGCACTCGGATCGTGGATCGGCGAGCCGTCATCCTGAACGGGCATCCGCGGTTCGGCCTGCGAGAACGTCACTGGCCGGGCATCGTCGACGACGGGAGAAATGTGCGGTCGCCTGGCGGAGCCTGCCGGCGCGGCTCGGTTCGCTGCCAAAGCTGGCGGCAATAACCGAGCCACACCGTCGGCTCCCCCTCCAACATTTTCATCGGCGCCTTCATCGGCGTCGGAAAAATCTGCCGTTTGTCTGGACGCCGGTTCGCCTTGTTCGGAATTGGCGAGGAGAATTCTGCCGGGCTCGGCGGATTTCCTGGACGGTGATTCCGAGACCGCTTCCTCAGCCTTGTCGGCGAGAGATCTCGCCTCGGCGCGTTCGTAGAAGTTTTCGTTCTGGATACTCGATACGGATTGCGGAGTTCGACATCCGGCGAGGCTCGACAACGCGGCGGCTGTGAGCGTCACGACGCAGCGGATTTTTTTATGAGTCATCGTCATTGCTGGCTCGCCTTTCGACGAGGAGCGGTCGAGCCCTCGGGTGGGAGTCGGAGTGGTTCCTGCTGAGTAGCGACGGGAAGCAGTCGTCCGTCGCCGATCGGTGTCTGCTGGATGGGAGTGCGGCGTGACTGCGGACCGAAACCGTAGACGGCCTGGGGCTTCACTTCGGTTTCGGCAATGACCAGCGACTTCGAAAGCGAAACCGGTCCGCCGGATCCCCAGAAGCGTTCCGGCTCGCCGTGTGCCGAGGGAAGCCGGCCACCGAGCCGGACGATGACCATCGGTCGGCCGTAGCGATCGGCTTGAGCCATCGCGTTTTCCTTCTTGTCGAGGTCTCGCGCCCGCGTGGACTCGTCGAGCTCGAACGGGGCGGCGAGCTGTGGCTGTTCGAGATACACAACTCGCGTGACCAGGTTCCCGGCCAGGGCGAGATCGATGTCCCGCTGATCGATGTGGATCAGGATCGGGAAGTTGTGTTTCTGACCGCGCGGCGGATGCAGCCGGTCGAGGATCTCGATCGTCGGAAACAGCTCAACACCGGGGAGGTCTGGAATGTTGTCGATTTTCAGCCGGTGCATGTGTCCGACAAGGACTCCGAACTGAGCGGGCGAAGTCTGTTTGAACGGCGTCGCCGGGCGGCTGTGATAGACACTCACGTCGCCTTCGCCGTCGAGGATGACTCGCACTGGCTGAAAATACGACGGGTCGCCTTTGCCGGCCATCTGAGCCATTCCGGCAGCCGTGCCTGGCGTCTGCCATTGACTGAGCGGCGTGTGGCGTTCGTGCTGCGGCACGATCTGCGAATGAGCGTGCGGCGCCGCAACGGCGATCACAAGGACAGCCAGCAGGGCTCGCAGTTTGCCGGGTTGGAGGCCGGGTTGGAGATTGTGAGACCTCATGAAGAGGTGCTTCCTGGCGAGAGATCGATTGCCGGACGGCATGAGGATGGGGTTACTGCTTCGAGCTCGACCTGACTGATCGAACAGAAGGAACGAAGGAAACGAAGAGGAAGAAGTCCGGTCTTCGTTTTCTTTGTCACTTGTGTTGCGGATCGTCGAGGCCGATGGAGTGGTGGCCCGGCCGACCGCCGGGCCACCTCCATCTGGTCGTAAGGAGAACGTCTCAATCGAAAAGGTTTGCAGGACGGACATGGGCGTCCGTCCTGCGGGCGTCAATTACGGGCGGGATCCACCGCCAGGAAGTGACCATTTCGGGTAGCTCACCTCACCCGGTGCGAAGACCGGATGCGTCTCGGTGTACTCGATATGGTTGACCGGTTTAGGCATGCGAATGCCTGGGTTGGTTTTCACATCGATCAGCAGATGGTCGGTCGGTGCCGGCAGGTTCTGTTCGGAGAGATTCCGAATCGTGTGTGACTGCAGTCCGGCCGGGCGACCAAGTGGCAGGTGTGGAGGACCAGGAAGTCCGATCGGTGTCGATGTCATCGGCATTCCCCAGGTGGGCATTCCGCCAACGCCTGAGATCGGGTTCACGGCTGGTCGGCCTGGTCCACCCGGACCGCCAACCATCATCGGGCCGGGAACTCCCATGCCACCCTGAACTTTGATCGGAAACGGCGGGATGTGCTGTCCGGCTTCGCCGTCGGCCTGCCAGAAACCAATCTGCTCGATTCCGCCCGGAACGACACCATCACCGGCGTCCGGTCCGTTCGGCATTTCCAGGTCCATGTTTCCGACGCGAAGAACAAGCATCACGGTACCGCGACGTTCAGCTTCGGCGACCGGATCAACACCCGGATCAAGCTTTGTCGAAACAAGTGTCTCGACACCGGCGATGGCCAGTTCCTGGTACCGGGGATCCGGCAGGTAGATGACCTTCGTGACGAAGTTGTTGCTCTCGATCTGGTCGAGGTCTTCGTCGGTCACTTCCAGCGGAACACTGTTGTGAGACAGGTAGGCATCCGTTGTCGGATGAGCCGGGTACATCTGCAGAGTCGGGTAGAGGACCAGACCCTCGCGGCCGGGAATGCTGGTCAGCTTGAGCCGATAGGTGGCTCCCTGGACGAAGTTGTACCGCGACGGGGCGAAGAGCTGATTCTCCGCGTAGCCGGGTCCGGCGTGCCAGCCGATGTGCATTCCGTCCGGACCGACGAAGCGGACCTGAGTCGACTCAGTCTGGAAAGACCGGGCCGGCGGAGGAGCCATCATCGGCATGACTCCCGGACCAGGACCATCAACCATCGGCCCTGGATGGGCCAGCTGCTGAGCTGGCGGTGCCACGTACTCCTGGTTGTCGACCATCTGCTGCCCGTCGATCTGGCAGCCGACGCAGACGACTACCAGCGTCCCAAGGGCCAGAAAATAGAGTTTCATCCTTGATTCCTCACGACCAGAGCGGAAAAACCGCGACCACGGGCAAAAGTGTTTTCAGTTGAGCCAGGCGAGAGTTGGCTGAGCCGATCCCGCCTCGCATTTCACGCAGAGTTTTTGACGTCGACCTGTTCGTCGACCTCGACCTAAAATCCACAGGTTGCCCTAAGATGAGAGACTGTCTGCCGTTCCGCTGACGCGGTGCCCGGCTGCCGACCATCCTGAGGCGAATCCGCTCCACGTTGTGGCAGAGCGGTAAACCTGCTTCCTCTATCTTCGGAACGCGACGCCGGAATCTTTGGCAAAATCCGCATTTTCAGAACAACATGCAGAGTCGACCCACTTTAACATTTGCCGTAATCCTAACGCTGACAGTGCTTTGCGCTGCAAGCGTGCTGCCTGTGTTTTCGTCCGGGCAGGTGGAACAGGCGGTGTCGAGTGGCGGGGCCACGTCGTCTCAGTCCGGGCGGGTCGAGGCAAACGGGGCTTCCGTCCGCCAGATCGGCTTTCGCGAAGACTCAAACCGAGCGGATCGGAACCTGATTCCTGGCCCGAATCCGGCGGTCGAACGTAACTCGCCCTTTGAGCCGACCCCTCCATTCGAACCCGTTTCGCCTCACGAATCTCGTGACAACGAGCTGGGGCCACTGCCGATCTCCCGGTCTGTTCAGCCACTTGACGAGGCGACGAAGATCCTCGAACGCGCTCGCGAACGGCTCATTTCTTACGAATCCATCCGGGCCGAACTGGTGGAAACGGTCTCCCTGGGCGGGCACCAGTTCCGAATGAAGGGAACCTACCTGCAGGGCACAAACCTGCGACTGCGGCTCGACTGTCAGGTGCAGGTGGGTGAGACGACTGGCAAGATGACGGAAGTCTGCGACGGCCAGATTCTCTGGACCTGGCAACAGATCGGTGAGAAACAACGAGTCACGCGTCGCAACGTTCGTCAGATTGAACGGGCCGTCAGCTCGACGGGCATGTCGACTCAGAATCTGCTGCTGGTGGAACTCGGTTTCGGAGGCCTGCCGGCTCTTGTCGCCTCGCTGCAGAAGTCGCTCAAATTCGAACGGGTCGCCGAGCAGGACGTCGACGGCCTTCGACTGGTTGTGATGGACGCTGTCTGGAAACCGGAGTTCCGCGACGAGCTCGCCGGTGGACCGGGAGCTCCGCTGCCCGCGCACATTCCCGACCGTGTGCGGCTTTACCTGCAGAAAGACAAACTGTTTCCGCGACGCATCCTTTATCTGAAACAGGGCTCCCAGCCAAACCGCTTTCGCCCGCTGGTGTCGCTCGACTTCGTCAACGTCGTGTGGGACGGCCCGCTCGACGAAACAGCTTTCCAGTTCACGCCGCCTGAAAATGTGCGGCGGGAAGACGTGACTCAGGAATACATCCGACGGTTCGTGAAGGAGCCGGAATCGGCGGATCTGAAATCTGAGCCAAAGTCGCAAAGACGCTGAGATCCGCAAAGAAAGTGCGTATGAGAATCCGTTCTGAAGCAGGGCCGGTTCCTACCGGCCGAACCTGACTGCGGCCGGTGGGAACCGGCCCTGCTCCTGACTGCTGTGGAACCTGAACTGGCGGCGGGTCGGAATCGGTCCGACACTTCACCGTTCAGCTTTACTATTTGTCAGTTGTCATTAGTCAATTCTCATTTGTCATTGCCCGAATCGGCGAAACTCGTGGCCGTGAATCGTCAATGACAAATGACTATTGACAAATAACTAATGAAAATTCCTTTCGGTCCCAAAGGACCTCCCGTGGCACGTCGAGACTGGACACCGCCGAACTTTGATCGCGAGGCGACGACCGAACGCGCGGCCGTGCCCAGTTGGATTGCGTCGGTCTGTGTCCATGGCACGATCCTGATCGGCTTTGCCCTCAGCATGCAGAGCTGCGATCAGGGCCACTCGGGAGCGGCCGAAGAGAACTTCCGCGACGTCGGTATCTACGTCAAAGCGACCGACGACAATTCGGAAAACAACCCGGAAACCGCTCAGCAGACAACCGCCGATTCCGACGAGACGAGCGAAACGATTCCGACCGAGGCTCAGCTTGCCGAGTCGACTCCGAGGTTCAGCGAGCTTCCTGCGGAACTGGCTCTACCCGATTCCGAACTTCCCGGAGTCATCGGTCCCGGCGGAGCTGCGATGAGCCTCCCCAGGACGGCCGCCGCGAACGACACACTGACGGGCCTGAAAGGGGCTCCGCCGCCAGGAGCCGCTCTCAGCGCGGCGCAGGGTACGACTTCTTTCTTCGACATCCGCGCGAAGGGAACTCGTTTTGTCTACCTCGTTGACCACTCAGGCAGCATGGGATTTTACGGGCAACTGCGAGTCGCCAAAGCCGAGCTCATGGCAAGCCTGCAGAGCCTCGACTCGACGCAGCAGTTTCAAATCATCTTTTACAACAGCGGCATGAACGAACTGACGCTGCGGGGACAACCCGCGTCTCTGTGGTGGGGCACTGACATCAACCGCACGCTGGCCTACCAGTTTATTCGCGGCGTGACCCCGGATGGCGGTACCGCTCACATGCCCGCGATCCGAAAAGCACTCGGCTACCGGCCTGAGCATATTTTTCTGCTGACTGATGCCGACCAGCCGATCCTGTCCAAACCGGACCTCGAAGAAATCAAGAGGATCAACAAAGGCCGGACGCAGATTCACGCGATCGAATTCGGCGAGGGCGGCTTTCTCGGAATCGAAAACCACCTCGGTCGCCTCTCGAGGCAGAACGGCGGCACGTACCGGTACCGCGACGTCACGAAATTCGGGAAGCGCTGAGCATGCCAGACAGAAACTCGACATGGTCTGCGACGTCCCTGGCACACAGAAGTGCGTGGCTCGCGCTCGGCATCCTCGTTGTGCTCAGCTCACCTCGCATCACTGACGCTCAAACACGATTCACCGACATGGTCGTTCTCCAGGGGACGACTGCTTCCAGTCGGGTGACGCTTCAATGCGAGGTCACGGACTACACCGGGGAGGCGATCGAGCTTCGCACGTCCACGTCAAAAGAGGATCGGCGTTTTCCCGCGGATCAGGTGATCTCGGTCAAAACGCCGCGAATGGCGACTCATGATCGAGGTCTTGAGCATCTCGAAAAAGGCGAATACGACCAGGCGGAAGCGTCGCTCACGCAGGCGCTCACTGATGAAGCGCGTCGCTGGGTCCGACGGGAAATCCTCGCCGATCTTGTCAGGTGCTCGTTAAGGCAAAGTCGATACGCCGCCGCCGGGTCGCAGTTTCGACGGCTGTACCTGGCCGACGTGACGACCAGGCACATTCGGCTCATTCCGCTTGCCTGGGATGACACGCCGGTCGACGACGAAACGCGAATCACTGCGGCGGCCTGGCTGGACGATCAAGAAGCCGCCATGCGGCTCATTGGTGCCAGCCTGCTGCTGACGGACCCTCGATACGGCGAGGCTGCTCAGGATCAGTTGCGGGCTCTCGCTCAGGAACCGGGCCAACGGATCCGACTGCTCGCCGGCTGGCAGGAATGGCGGCTCAAGCAGCGAGCTGGCGAAGTGTCTGACCTGGAACTCGCGCGGCGAGAGACGCTTGTTGAGGAACTCGAAAAAGAACTGCGGCCCGGCCCGTGGTATCTCATCGCGAAGGCACACGTCATTCGGCAGGAGTACGACCTTGCGTCGGCCGCGTTTTTACGGCTGCCGATTCTGCACGACAGCGATCACCCGATGACTCCTCAAGCAATGTTCAACGCCGCGCGAGCTCTCGAACAGATCGGATTCCGCCGCCAGGCATTGCAACTCGACCAGGAAGTGATCGACCGTTATGCCTGGTCGCCCGCCGCGAAACTGTCCCGGCAGGCGATTGAAACTCCGGTGTCCCAAACCGCAGACTGAAATCAACTGGAAGCCGGATAGGAATGTGTCCAGGCCGCCACTGTCAGAAAAGAGTTTGTGATGAATCATGGATGGTTCCACGTTCGAGCGGCCGCGGCACTGCTGGTGTGCCTGGCGTTGATGAGTGCTCTTAATGCGCAGGAGGCGGAACCCGTTCCGTCTGAAGCCGCGCCGACGGCCGGTCCCGACACAGAAGTCAATCCACCGGCTGGCTCCGTCGCAGAGAGCTCGCAGACGCCCGATTCGTCCAGCGAGACGGGCGAGCTTCTCGAACTGCTCCGCACGGGTGGCGTCGTGGGCGGTCTGATTTTTCTGCTGAGCCTCACGATGGTGTACCTCATCATCGAGCAACTGCTCAGCATCCGTCGCAGTTCGCTCATGCCGATCGATCTGGCGAAGGGAGTTCACCAGCATCTGACCGAGCGGAAACTTCCCGAAGCTCTGCAGCAGTGCCAGATGCAGCCGTGCTTCCTGTCGAACGTATTGAGTGCCGGGTTGAGCGTCGTCGACTTCGGCTATCAGGACGTCGAAAAAGCCATGGAGGACACGGCGACCGAGCAGGCCGCGCGGCTGTTCCGCAAGATTGAGTATCTGCACCTGATCGGAACGCTGGCTCCGATGCTCGGGCTGCTCGGCACGGTCTGGGGAATGATCACCGCGTTCATGGAGTTTGAATCGAAAGCGAACCCGGCGGTGTCCGAACTCGCCCCTGGCATCTATCGAGCTCTCGTGACAACGATGATGGGGCTGACGGTGGCCGTCCCGGCGTTCGCGGCGTTCGCGATTTTTCGAAACCGCATCGATGAACTTGTCGCCGAGGCGTCTCTCACTGCCGAGCACGTTTTTGTCGACTACCGACGTGACGAAGCGCGACGAAAAAAGAAGGCAAAAGTCAAAGGCAGCGACGAGCCCACTCGGGAGCTGCGCGGATGAGAACTCCCACCGGCGGCCGAACGCAGTCTGTCAGCTTTAATGTGACCTCGCTGGTCGACATTGTGTTTCTGCTGATCATCTTCTTCCTTGTGGCGAGCCATGTCGCCCGCAGTGATGCCGTCGAGGCGGTCGACCTGCCGCTGGCCTCGAAGCTCGATGAGGACAACGAAACTCCCAACCGGATCGTCGTAGCCGTCCTCGCTGACCGCACGATGCACATGGCCGGCCGGTCGATCGAAATCGGTCATCTTGAGAGTGCGATCCTCGGTGCGTCGCAGGACAAATCGAAGCCGCTTGAAGTGCGGATCCGAGCGGACCGCTCGGCCACCTACGCCGAGATCGAACCGATCCTGCTGGCCTGCGCGAAATTCGGTGTCACGCAGGTCGGCTTCAACGCTCTTCCGAAGCAGGGCCGGTGACCATGCGAGTCTCAGCCCGCCTGCATCGCGAGAAAGATCGCGACGATTCATTCATGACGCCGATGATCGACGTCGTGTTTCTTCTGTTGATCTTCTTTGTGCTCGCTTCGGCCGGTCAGGTCAAGGAGTCTCACCTGGAAACGCCGCTGTCCGGTGGATCTGTTGAGACGACAGAAAAGGTCGACACCCCGAAACCACTCGGCGAGGTGATGATCAAGCTCACGATTAATGCGGCGACTGGTCGGACTGTTGCCGAGCTCAACGATCAGCGGTACGACGACTGGAATGAACTGCGAGGGATCCTGAGGCAACTGGCCGCGGCCGCGCCGGAGATCCCTGTGACGCTCGACATTGCTCAAGGCGTTCCGGTCGGAGACTTCATCGACATTTACGACACCTGCCGCGCCGCGAATTTCGACACCGTCCGCTGGGCCGCCCGCCCCAGATCGCGACCCCGCTCCGCGAACTGAGCACGGCTTCCCGAAGCCGCTCATCCTGCGACCACGATGGCGACTTTTCCAGACCGCGTGTGGAGGCTGGTGTCGTGGCGATGCCCGCTTCAGAATAGGTTTTCCGATTGATTCATTTTCCCGGGAGAACCTGGTGCGACGTATCTGTCCGGTGTTTCTGTTTCTGTCCGCAGTTTCGATCGCGACTGCCTCGGCGGACGAACCGTGGGCTCGCCACACGATCGACAATTCCTCGCGCGGCGCCGACGGCGTTCGGCTGGCCGATGTCAATCAGGACGGCTGGCTCGACATCGCGACGGGGTGGGAAGAAGGCGGCGTCATCCGCGCTTACCTCAACCCGGGGCCGAAGAATGCCACTGATGCCTGGCCGGCCGTGACGGTCGGGAAAGTGAAATCGCCCGAGGATGCCGTGTTCGCCGACCTTGACGGAGATGGCGCGGTTGATGTCGTCAGTTCGTGCGAGGGCCGCACGAAGACGATGTTTTTTCATTGGGCTCCGAAGGATCCGAAGCAGTATCTCGATGCGTCAGCGTGGAAGACTGACGCGGTCCCCGTGACCATGGATGCTCAACTGTGGATGTTTGCTCTGCCGCTTGATGTCGACGGGCGAAACGGTGTCGACCTGATCGTCGGTTCGAAAGGAGCCGGAGCCTGCATCGGCTGGCTGGAGTCTCCCGAGAATCCGCGCGACGTGACTGCCTGGAAATTTCATCGCCTGCGGGATGCCGGCTGGATCATGTCGCTCGAAAAGTTCGACATGGACGGCGACGGGGATTTTGACGTCGTCGCAACGGACCGAAAAGGAGATCGGCGCGGCCTGTTGTGGCTGGAGAATCCCGGTGCAGAGGCCAGTCGTGCGGACGCAAAGTGGACCGATCACAGCCTCGGCGGGAGCGGACGCGAAGTCATGTTTCTTGATATCGCCACCGCGAATGATGGAGTGCTGGATGAGATTCTTGTCGCCGTCAAGCCGGTGGAAATTCTTCGAATCCGTCGCGGCGAAGGGCCGACACCCTGGATTACCGCAGAGGAAACGCTGCCTGCTGCGCAGCTCGGAACGGCCAAGTCTGTCCGAAAAGCGGACCTCAATCTGGATGGCATTCCGGATTTCGTTTTCTCGTGCGAGCAGGCCAACGGAGCAAAGACGGGACTCGTCTGGCTGCAGGGAACAACGGAGGGCGACCCGAAATGGAAGTTGCGGCAGCTCGGTGGGTCAACCGGAGTGAAGTACGATCTGATCCAGCTGGCGGACCTGGACGCCGACGGCGATCTCGACGTGATCTGTTGTGAGGAGCGTGCGAATCTGGGCGTGTTCTGGTATGAGAACCCTTCGAAATAAACACGACACTCAATGCTTCCTCGCTCATGATCGACATCACTCAACTCTGCATCGAAGCCGGGGAATTCCGGCTGAAGGATGTGTCGCTGACGGTTCCCACCGGGAAGTACGGCGTGCTGATGGGAAAAACGGGTTCCGGAAAAACAACGATCCTGGAATCCGTGATCGGCCTGCGACGCATCTCAGCCGGGAAGATTGAGCTGCACGGGCGGGACGTGACGATGCTGGACACCGCTGTGCGAGGCGTCGGTTACGTGCCGCAGGACGGAGCCCTCTTCCCGACGATGACCGTTCGCGATCACCTCGACTTTGCGCTGATGATTCGCAAGGCCCCGAAGGAGGCCTGCCAGTCACGAGTGGGCGAGCTCGCAAAGCTTCTCGACATCGAGCATCTGCTTGATCGGAAACCTCGAGGACTCAGCGGCGGCGAACGGCAACGCGTTGCGCTGGGGCGGGCTCTTTCGTTCCGGCCGAAGGTGCTGTGCCTTGATGAGCCGCTCAGCGCGCTGGACGACGAAACACGCGAGCGGATGTGCGGGCTGCTTGAGGAAGTTCAGAAGCAGACCGGTGCCACGACGCTGCATGTCACTCACAATTCGACCGAGGCCGAACGGCTGGCGGATTGTCTGTTCCGAATCGAAGGCGGACAGGTCGAAAAAATCGAACTGCAAAAAGATCTGAAGTCAGATCGCCACAAATCTGTGTTGAGCAGGTCAAGTTCCTCCACAGAGCCGGACACGCAAGCCTGACTTCCGTACGGCCTCGCGCCCCTGGGTCTCACTTCGAGAGCCTTCGTTCGCGTCGACCTTGTCGCGTCGATGCGAATTGCAAGGGATTTCACCAGGTGGTACGCTCTCAAGCTGCTTTCAAGGCGGTAAGATGCCGCCGCATTTGAGAAATCGCACACTGTTCGGCGCGGAACTTTCCGCCGCCCGTGCGTTTAAGTGGTGAGACGTCCTGCCTGCTGACTTCCCGCTCGTGCGGGCCCGCGAATTCCAACTCTCGCGGTGCAGACTGGTCTTCTTCAGGCTTGTCAGAATACCCGGAGAGCTGTCATGACTCGTCAGAGTTCTTGTCCTTCCTGCCAGACGCGATCTGGGTTTACTCTGATCGAACTTCTGGTGGTCATCGCGATTATCGCGGTCCTCGCCGCTCTACTTCTTCCCGCGGTGCAAAGCGCTCGTGAGTCGGCTCGCCGGTCACAATGCGTCAATAATATGAAGCAGATCCTGCTGGCGGCTCATAATTATGAGAGTACCCATAAGGTGTTTCCGTCGGGTTTCATTACTGCGGCGACGCCTGGAAACTCGACCATCACGCTGCCGCAGCCGGCGATTATCCCGCTGGGCAAGGCGAGTGCTCAGACCGGCGGCGTGCCTCCGCAGGTCACGCTGAACGACTGGGCTTACTCTGAGGACTGGGGCTGGCATGCCCTGATCCTGTCCGATATGGGCGAGGGCACAGCCAACGTCAACTACGAAGAGCGGAAGAGCACTTCCGCCAACAATCAGGAAGCCATTCAACTGGTGATTTCCTCTTACGTCTGCCCGAGCGCCAGCCTGCCGGCATCTCGTCCACCGGCCGGGTCCGGTCGAAACCTGGGCGGCTACGCGTACTCGACCTACCGCGGAAACAGCGGCACGAGCCCGACCGCTGGCTCACCGACGACCAACAACGGCATCCTCTTCCGCGACAGTTCGATCAAGTTTCGAGACTTGAAAGACGGTGCCAGTAACACGCTGATGTTCGGCGAGTCGATGATGGGTTACTGGGGAGACGGCAACAGCGCCTGTGCCCGGGTTGCCGACGACGACGGGAATGGCCAGCCGGACTGGGGATCGGATGGAAATGCGCCTTCTCAAAATCCATCCACCTTTGACACCTACGTCAACGCGAACGGAGCTCACTTCTTTGGCTTCGGAAGCTGGCACCAGGAAGTCGTTCACTTCGCTCCGGCCGACGGATCCGCTCGATCGCTCAGTAAGACGATCGACTTCACAATTCTTCGCGACCTGTGCACACGGTCGGGCGGCGAGCGAGTCAACCTGCCTGAATAATGGCGGACCACCTGCAAACATCGAAGCCCGGCCTCGTCGAGGACCGGGCTTTTTTACGCGCCGACACTTTATCGCTGCCCAAATTTATCGCTGCCCAACTCTGCGATTCTCGACCAGCCAGTTTGTCATCTGAGGAATCTGGCCCTTGTCCGGCACGCGAATCAGCATTGAGCCCGGGTAAGACTTTGAACTTCCAATGCAGACACCGTTCACCTTCCGGGTCAGCCGCTCATCGATAAATCCGTGGCTCTCAAGTACGTGCTTGCCGGTTGAGATGCCGATCACTGTCCCTCGATCCTGCAGAGTCTGCTCAATCATCGCGTAAACGTGTTTCGAAAACGGGCCGTTGTCTTTGAACTCGCTGACTGACGCCCCTCCGATGAAGACCAGTCCGGAATATTTTGTGACGGAGTAATCGTAAATCTTTGTCTCCACCGGCACCGTCTTCTGTTTTGAAGAAGACTTGAGCTCGCCGGTTCTGGACGATGCCAGAACGAACGGCACCTGTTTTTTGTTAAGCCAGTGCTGTGTTTCTTCGTAGTCTTCGTCACTGAAACCGGCGCTGGGGAGCACGATCATCAACGGTCGGTCCGGCAATCTGGCAAACGGTTTCTGAAAACCTGGGGTTTCGCCGCCGCTCCCGTCGTTCTGTGATTCGGCCGCGAGACCCGCGTCACTCGGATTGCCACCGGAACCGTCCGGCAGCAGTGCGAACGCGGCGAGCAGAGCCAGAAGGCAAATGACTGACGAAACAGCGACCGCCGGCTGGCGATGCTGCCTCAGAATGTCGCGCGCCCAGATCGGCAATGTTAAGTTCAAAGCTTTGGGGCGACGACCGGCCAGCACAGCATCGAAGTCTTCCCGAACGTCAGCCATTGACTGGTACCGGTCTTCCGGTTCGCGGGCGATCATTTTCTGGAAGACCGCTTCCAGGTCCTTGCCGGCTCCGGGCACCGCATCGCGAATCTGCGGAGGAAGCCGCTCTCGATGAGCAATCAACCGCTCCATGATTGTTTCGCCGGGATGCAGAGGCTTGCCCGTTGTGAGGAAGTACAACGTGCAGCCCAGGCTGTAGATGTCAGACCGGGCGTCCGCATGACGGCTGTTCGCGGCCTGCTCGGGCGACATGTAATCGACGGTGCCGACGATCGTGCCAGTTTGAGTCATCGTGGCTCGGGTCATCCCGTCCGTGCTGTCGCCGGAAACGGAGTCGAATCGGGCGATGCCCAGGTCCAGAACTTTGGCGTGCCCGATTCCGCCGTATTCGTCCGGCGTCAGAATCACGTTGTGAGGTTTGATGTCGCGATGAGTGATCCCTTCGCCATGCGCATACTCCATCGCGTCAGCAACTTGTCGGATCACACCCAGCGCCTGCCGGCTTGACATCGGACCGTCCTCAGCAATGAGCTGTGCCAGGTCCTGGCCCTCGACGAACTCCATGACGAGAAACTGAATTCCGTCCGCCTCGTCGGCGTCGTGAGCGATCACAAAATTCGGATGGTCGAGCGCGGAGATCGCTTTGATCTCTCGCCGAAACCGTTCAACCGTTTCGGGTGAGCGGCGACCGGACGATCGCAGCACCTTCAGGCACACCTCGCGACCCATTCGGCGATGCTTCGCCCGGTAGACCTGTCCCATGCCTCCCTGCCCGAGCTTTTCGAGAATCTCGTAGTTGCCCAGCACGAGTCCCTTCCAGCGGCCTCGATTGAGTGCTCGAGCCTGGTAGGGTGTCAGCACGTCCTGATCGACAAGTTCCTGGCCAAACTCATCCGCACTTTCCGCCGCCGTGGATTCGACAAGGCCGTCGATCTGCGAATCGTCGAGCAGGCGACTGCGGCGCAACCCGCTGACAAAGCCTCCAAGGTCCGTCGCGCGAGCAGTCCTTCGAGTCGGCTCGGGCAGCAGACCTGGTTCCGGGGCGAACTGCCGAGCCTGTGCGATGAGTTTTTGAAGCTGGGTGTTGTCGCGTTTGCCTCCGTCACCTTCCGGCAGAGTCGCGCCGCCTTCGTTCGAGTGAGTCGAACGCTGCTCCAGGTCGAGGGGAGGCGGCTCCAGAGGCAGTGGCGAATCGACATCGGAGTCGAAGGGGCTCAAGTCGCCGACTGCGAAATCACGCGGCGTGGCAAACTCACCGGCACGAATCGCGAGCACCAGGCTGTCGGTCTCACGTGCCAGATCGTCGGTTCGTGTCTGACACTTCTCGCACCGTTCCAGGTGGTGAGACACCTCCAGGGCAACGTGTTCATCGAGCGCACCGGAAGCGAATCGCGTCAGTACGATCACATTCGGACAACCGGCAGACATCGGTGTTTCAAGCCCCGGCGGAGAGTTCATTGGACGTGCCTCAGAATACCTGCGGGTTCGGTGAGAGTGCGACTGATTCCCGAAAGTCCCGCGCGTTTCACGGTTTCCGGCGAGCGAGAGCCGCTTTGAACAAACGCCGCCTCATAACGCGAAGTCGAGGGGCGGCCGTTTTTCGATCGAGGGGGCGAAGCGACGAAATGCCGCCGTGACTCCCAACGAAACATCGGGTGGCTCACTGGAGTACCCGGTCTTATGATGAAGGCCTCTTCATTCGCCTTTTCCCCGGGCCCGTATGAGCGATTCGAATCTGCCAGCCAATCCGGAGACGTCCGGAACTGACGCGTCTGCGGCGAAGGACCAGGGATCCGCGCCGCAGCCGGACCTCGCGCGGACAGAGAAGCTGTCCGCCGGAGGGCAGCCGGCAACCCCGGATGTCAGCCAGACTCAATCTGAGCTCAGTTCAATGAGCGGCACGATGGCTCCTGTGTCCGTCTCGCAGACACTCGCACAGACCTTCGTGAGTGGCACGCAGGTCAAGCGGGCGGTCGACCTTTCCAACTGCCAGCTCGGCGAGTTTCGTCTGCTCAGGCGGCTGGGTGCCGGTGGGATGGCTCAGGTTTACCTCGCGGAGCAGACCTCACTGAAACGCAACGTGGCCATCAAGATCATGCGGCCGGACTTCGGTGATCAGGACACCTATCGAAAACGCTTCGAACAGGAAGCCACCGCGGCGGCCGGGCTCAACCATCAGAACATCGTTCAGGTTTACGCCGTCGGCGAGGCAGACGGCCTGCAGTACATTGCTCAGGAGTATGTCCACGGGTTGAACCTGGTTGAGTATCTCAAAAAGCGGAAGCCGCCAAGTGCTCACCTGGCAATTCATCTGATGAAGCATGTGAGTGCTGCTTTGTACGCGGCTCACCAGGCGGGCATCGTTCACCGCGACATCAAGCCGGAAAACATCATGGTGACGCGGAAGATGGTCGCCAAGGTGACCGACTTCGGCCTCGCCCAACTCACGCAGGGTGGCGAGCGGGTCAATCTGACGCAGATGGGCGTCACCATGGGCACGCCACTCTACATGAGCCCGGAGCAGATCAACGATGCCAGCGTTGATCTTCGGTCCGATCTGTATTCGCTCGGCGTGACCTTCTACCACCTGCTCGCGGGCGAGCCTCCCTTCCGCGCGAGGACCGCCGTCGCGCTGGCCTACAAACATCTCAACGAGGAACCGCAGCCGCTGAGCAACTCGCGACCGGACCTGCCACCGTCGTTGATCGAGCTGATTCATCGACTGATGTCAAAAGACCCGGCAAAGCGGTTTGACTCTGCGCGACTGGTCCAGACAGAGCTCAAGCGAATCGAAAAATCCGGCGAACTCTCTCACTCGTGGTCCGCCTCGCAGGAGGCCGAGGAACAGTCAGAAGTCTCGCCGTGGTGGCACATCTCGAAGCCGACCCTGAAGAAGTTCGGCATCGCCTGCATCATCGTCTTCCTGCTGGCAGCAAGCGCCGGTCGCGAACGGCGGCGAGGCAATCCGCTCGACACGCCGGTCAAGAATGTGTCGACGGTGAAAGAGCTTGGCAGTGCGCAGGCTCAGCTTCGCCACGCCGAGGTGCTGTGGAGGGACCCCGGCATTTCGATAGAGACCAAAGCCGAAGCCTGGCAGGCGGTGCTCGATTTTTATCCTGACGCGTCGGGGCCAGGCTACGAAGCAAAGCTCGGCCTGGCGACGCTCTACCTGATTCAAAAACGAAACCTCGACCAGGCGGAGATCTGGTTTCGTGAGCTGACGACACAAAACAGCAACAAGTTGAAGGCCAATGGGCTGGCCGGCCGGTCCATCATCACAGCCGTCCGCGGCGAGCACGACAAGGCGTACGAGACGATCCGTGTGGAACTATCGACGATGACGCAGCACCTCACGCCCGACATGCAGAAGTTGATCCGGTACGCGATCAAGGAAATCAACCGGCGACGCGAGGTCCCGGACCTCGACCTGCAGAACCTTTTTAACGATCCACAGGAGTCGCCGCCGCCGGCCTGATCTGTCCCGGTTGCGGACTCCAAATGACGCTGCCAACCGAGGACGCTCTTTCCGAGCCCCAACTGTCGACAGGGTCTGAAGTCCAGAACGCGAACTCTTCGGGCAATTGACGGGTCCACAGGCGGGTCGTAGACTCCGCCGCCTCGGGATGTAGCTCAGCTTGGTAGAGCGCCTGCTTTGGGAGCAGGAAGTCGCACGTTCGAATCGTGTCATCCCGACTGAAAGCCCCTCGCCGTCAACAGATGGTGCAGGGGCTTTTTCGTTGGCTGCCACTGGCCATCGCGGTCCGTCGCCTGCCACTTCCCGGACTCCACGACGATTCGGTCAGCCCCATCGCGACGCCCGGCTTCGGCATGACTGCGCTGTGGTCCTCGTCCAGCAGGACAACAATCCGAGCCCGTTGCCAGAACCGCCTTTGAGTCGTCCGACAACGAACGACCTGTCTGGTCTGCTCAACGAACTCCGCGGGAAAATCCGGTTGAAAATGGGGCTCTTGCCCAGGCATGCGATTCCTTTCGCAAGAGGATTCCTGTCAACAGAAGAAGTAACCAACAAAACCACAGATTCACCCTGTCGTGATTTCTGAACGCGACCACTAAGCGTGACGACGCGGCAAAGAAGGGGACCGGACCGGACAATGGTACTCAGGAGACTGCAATCAAATCGGGACTGCCAATAGAGGGATTCCGATAAATCGTTGTAGAGGCCGATGTGTAGAATTCGTTAATCAAGTGAGCGTTCTCAGCCATAACAACTGGATTCGGCAATGCCCACTGCGCCCGTCCTCTCTCGGGATAAGCCAATCGACCCCGGTCGTCTTGAAGTGACTCAGTCGACGCGTGGATTCGTCCGATTTCTTTACTCTCAGAACCCGTTTTATCTGCTGAGTGTGTGCTTCGTGCTGCACGGGACAGGCATCTGGTATCGAGCCAACGCCACCACTCATTCGCCGTGGACTCTGTTCGGAATCATCACCAGCTACATCGTCATGATGTCCGGGACCGGACTTGTGATCGTGCGGCGAGGGTCTGTCTGGGACGATGCCCGGTCAATACTCCTGATTCTGTTCGCACTGTTTCTTGAACTTGCAATGACAGCCGACGATGTCCTGATCAGCGATCGCGGCGCCGGACGAGCGATGCTCCTGTCCGCCTGGCTGGTTGCTGCCGGTGTCACTGAAGTCATCCTTGTCGGCCTGCGAATCCGACTGGGAGTTCTTTACCGAGTGCCTCTACACCTGTTGCTGGCACTGATCGTGCTGTTTCCGCTGGTGATTGTTCAAGGCGAGTATCCACATGATGGTGAGCGGATTACCTGGGTGGTCTTTCTTTTCTCGCCCTCCGCCGCTGTCGTTCTGATGACGCTGATCCCTGCCATTCGTCGCGGGGCGGCCTACACGTCGGCAAACGGCACACCCTGGAGATGGCCTCTGTATCCGTGGTCGATATTTGGATTCCTTCTCGCAATCGTTCTCTTGCGAAGCTGCTCGCTTTGCCTGTCGTTTGATCCGGTCATGGAAATAGACTGGGATCGCGCTCTCGACCTGGAGAATCGATTCGGTGGTCTCTACGTGACCCCGTTGCTGCTGGCATTAAGCCTTCTGTGTATCGAGTGGACCTGCATTTCGGAGTCAGCGTCCCTGAGGCGTACCGGACTGATTTTGCCAGTTGCAGCCGTTTTCATGGCGATCCCTTCAGGTGGTACATCAGACGACTCACTGTATGTTGGCTTTCTCGATCAGATCATCACTCATGTTGCGTCTCCAGTCTGGATCACAATGTCAATGAGCCTGTTGATCGCCGGGTACGCGGTCTTTCGTCGGATTTCACTCGCCGAAAACACGTTCTCTGTGTTACTGGTTGTGCTGGCGTTTCTTTCTCCGGAAGCACTCCGTCCCGACCTGACGGCTGCACCGGCCATCTGGCCGCTCGCACTGACGTCAATCATCCAGCTCTTCGCGGGATTCCACAGACGCAGCCCGACGCAGGCGTTTGCCGGTCAACTTTGCGGACTGGTCATCGTTTATCGTCTCCTGCCCGACTCGTTCGGGCTCATGAGCGAAGTGCTTCTTGTCTACTTCCTCGCCCTGGGAATGATCCTGACCGGTCGATCGTTTCATGGAGCGTTTGCCACAGTTCTCAGAGTCGCGGGAACAGTATTACTGACTGCCGTGTGTTTCGTGGCGCCGCTGGCTCTGGTTTCTGCGATCCAGCATGAATTGCCTGAAGCCACTCACACTGTGGTCGCAGTCACCATGGCGCTTTTCACCGCGACTTCTATTGGACTCTGGGCACTCACTCGTGACCCGCTTCTGAAGCGATCAGCTTGTCTCAACACCGGAGTCACCATTCCGGCGGCACTGGTAAAAGCCACACGGTTTCTGATGAAACTGCCAGGTGGCCGTGGCATCGTGTGGGCACTGGGAGGCATTCTGTGGTTCGCTCTCGCCGCGTGGATCAGTTCGCGAAAGGCCCGGGCAATTGCTGTCACGATGGACCACTCCGCAGACCGCACTCCGTCATGACGCCCAGATGCGAGTCTTCGGTGCCGAGGTTGAGTCTTCTACCGGGCTCTGCGCACCAGCGGCGTCGCCTCATCGCTCAGATCTCGACTGCTTCGCCGATTGCTAATGCCGTCCACTCCTCGCCTTGACCAGACCGCACCTCAAAAACCACCTGGCTCTGACTGCGGTCTGATGTGCGACTGGATGCTGACCGCGAACCGGCCACTTTGTCGGGCGGAGCTTGATCTCCCCATGGCCGGCCACTGCCTGCATCGGTCCGCAGGCTTTGGTCGGCCGGCCCGACTCCTCAAGGACCGATGTCATGGCGATCGAGGAGTCAGTCGTTCGAGCCTTCCTGGAATTTTCGCTCAAGCTGGATGACAGCCTTCTGGAATGGGCCATCGGCTGACTCTGGGCACGACAGGTTGCGTCGCTGACCTGCCACATGTCATCGTGCGTCGTCGTTTTCGCTGCTCCATTCAGCTCGCCGTCGAAGAACCACAGTGACATCAAATACGACTCCCAACCTGTCAACCGTTATCGTCACTTCATCCCCTGGCTTGTGCAGACGCAACGTCTCGCTCAGGTGAGGAATATCTCGAATCGGTTCGTTGTCCAGTGACGTGATCACGTCTCCGGCACGCAGGTTCGCAACATCCGCTGTGGAGTTTTTCGCTACTTCGCGAATGACGCATCGCGTGTCGTCATCTTTGCCGATGACACCCAGTGCCGGGCTGTTGGCATGAGCTGCCATCATAGACATAAGACTCAGGGCAGCGATCAGATTCAGATTGATGCCGGCATGGTAAGCGTTCTATCTGCCCATCCGATGATCAGCCGTGCAACCGGGTCAAGGTTGCAGGGGGCGGACGGCGCTGATTACCACAAGATATCCAGATCTCCGTCGCCGGTTCGCTGGGCAGACTCCAGGTGCTCGCACAACTCCCAGACGGCATCGGAATCCCTGCCCGCTTTGTCGTGGTTGTACGAGTAACTCAGGTCGCCGATCAGCAGATGCAGTTCCGCGCCGGTCATCCCGACCCGGCGGATTGCCTGACCCTGTGGCCAACGGCGAAGTGCTGCCTCCAGACGCCCCGAGACGTACCCATACTGCAGGATCAAATCGCGATGCTCCATCGTCAGCTCGACCCGGTGTTTCAGATCGGCCATCACGCCACCCTGGCTTCCGGCCGACGCACGCGCCGCTGCTGAGTCGTCAAGCGTCGCGACTTCTTCTCAGCATCGCGATACACGCGAATCGATTCCGGATGCGAACCGCGCCAGACGTCCGGGAGCAGACTTTCGTAGTCCGTGCAGCCCCCGGCAAGCCTCCGAAGGCAGTCGTCCACGTAAGCCCACACGTCCAGACTGTGACGCGCCGCTGAAGAGACAAGGCTGTACATCGCAGCCGCTACTTCGCCGCCTCGATCCGAACCGACGAACAACCAGTTCTGCCTGCCGATCGTGAGGCTGCGAAGCTCGCTTTCCGTTTCGTTGTTGTCAAACGGAATCGCTCCGTCGCCAGGAAACACAGACAACTCGTCCCACTGATTCAACGCGTAG
>JAQBVJ010000199.1 GCA_027623235.1 Planctomycetota bacterium | reverse complement strand
TGGTTGCGGGCGGACCGCGAGGCCCGGACGAAGCACGACGGTTCGTCATCCATTCTCGCGACGACTGACGGTCATCTCACCGAAACCAGTTCCGGCAACCTTTTTGTTCTGAACGGCAGCAGGTTGAGAACGCCGCGTGAGGAATCTGTCCTCAGTGGAATCAGCCGCGCTGCATTGATCGAGCTCGCTGAAAAACTTGGCATGACGGTCGAGGAAGCCGACCTGACCGCGGAGGATCTCGCCGAGGCCGACGAGGTTCTGACAACGTCGACGCCGTACTGCGTGATCCCGGTCACGCGTTTCAATGGGCAGTCCATCGGCAGCGGCGAACCCGGCCCGTCGTTTCAAAGGCTGATCGCTGCCTGGAGCGACTCCGTGGGAGTCGATATCGTCCGCCAGGCCGAGCAGTGTGCGGCCGAGCGAAAATGAACGTCAAACATCGACCGCCCGACCTCAACGTTGAGCCCGCAGCATTTCGAAGTGGGACGTTTGAAAATTCGATGTTCAACGTTCCCAGGTCGCCCGATGCCTCTTCGTGAATACGCAACTTTTTTCCGGCAGTTTCGACAACGTTTCGAAACGACCGGAGCCATCGCTCCCAGCAGCCGCTTCCTTGCCAGCGCGATGGCTCACCCACTGAAACAGCGGGCGGGCGATGCGCCGGTCAGAGTCCTTGAAATCGGACCGGGGACCGGCGCGGTGACCCGGACTCTCGTCAAACACATTCGCGAGGGCGACCGCTTCGACCTCGTCGAACTCAATGAAGCCTTCGCCGAGATGCTTAACGCCCGCTTCGACAACGAACCCGCCTGGAAACGGGTTCGCGAGCAGTCGGAGGTGCACGTGGTCCCGATTCAGGAGTTTGCAGCGGAAGAACCTTACGATTTCGTGATCTCAGGATTGCCGCTCAACAATTTTCCGACGGCACTCGTCGATGAAATTTTTGAGGCGTACTTCCGGCTGCTTAAGCCTGGCGGAGTCCTTTCGTACTTCGAGTACCAGTTTGTCCGCTCGATCCGCACCCGTATCGGCAAGAGTGAGGACCGGAAGCGACTCACCACAATCGACTCGACGATGAAGAGTTACACCGACCGGCTCCGATTCCGCCGCGACTGGATTTTCGTCAATCTGCCGCCCGCCTGGGTGCAGCATCTGCGAGCTGATGAGCGTTCTTCGGCAGATTCCGCCCCAACCGTCGGCGAGACGCACGCATGATCGAGTACTTCATAAAACGGTGGTTTCTGATCTCTCTGCTGATCCTCATCGTGTCCGGCATCACGCTCGGCTACGTCGCCGAGGCGGAGAAGATCGAGGCGTTTCGCGAACTCGTCCCGGCACGCTGGGTCACGGCTTTCGTCCTGCTGCTGATGTCGTTCAGTCTGGACAGCCGGCAGCTGAAGGCCGCGTTTAAGTCGCCTGCTCCTGTCATGTGGGCCTGCTCGACCAACTATCTGCTCATCCCTCTGCTGGGCTGGGCCGCGATGAGTTTCCAGCAGACCCCCGACTTTACCATCGGCCTGATGATCGCCTGCAGCACCCCCTGCACTCTGGCCGCGTGTTCGGTCTGGACGCGAAAAGCAGGAGGCAACGACGCCGTTTCGCTGCTCACCACACTGACGACGAATACGTCGTGTTTCATCATCGCTCCGTTCTGGCTGACGATGGCAGCGGGCAGATCGGTCGAACTCGACGTCTACGATCTGGCTGGCAAGCTCGTGTTTGTGGTTCTGATTCCGACGCTGGCCGGCCAGTTCATCCGACAGCCCGCTCGGTGTGAGGAGTTCGCGAGGAAAAACAAAACGGCAATCGGCGTCGTCGCTCAATCCAGCATCCTGTTTCTCGTCTTTCTCAGTGCCTGCGCGGGCGGCGTGAAACTTCAGGAACAGGGAGGCCTCTCAACTCAGGTGCTGGGAATCGCCGTCGTCTGGCTGAGCTGCGTCGCAATCCACCTGATCGCTCTGGCTGCTGCCTGGTACGGTGGCGGTGCGTTCGGCTTCGAGCGGAAAGATCGGATCGGAGCAACGTTCGCTGGCAGCCAGAAAACGCTCCCGATCGGCGTGTACCTGGCGACCGACCCATCGACCTTCGGCGGTGCCGAAGCGTTCCTCGGCCAGGCAGTCCCGTTCGCGGTTTTTCCGATGCTGATGTTTCACGCCAGCCAGCTGTTCCTCGACACGATCGTCGCTGACAAACTGAAACAACCGGACCCGGAAAACGAGTCGCAGGCGACAGAGCCAGCCTCGACAGACGTCGGCAGCACAACGGACAATGCGGATTCAAACAGCAAGTGAGCCCGACTGAGCCGCGATCTACGAAGAAACACGGCAGACGGGCGATCATCGGCGGAGAGAAATGATGGCAGTGTTCGATCGACAAAAGACGACAGGCGTGTACGGCTCGGTCTTCGGAGTTTTCGCCCTCACCATCGGGCTCGTCAGTTTTTATGGCTGCGATTCGGACCCCGACACCGATCCCGCGCGGGATGGCAACCCGGCAACGTCCGCTGAGATCGAGGCGCTGCGTCCACAAATCACCGCGTTCTGTGGTGGCTGCCACGCCGTTCCTGATCCGGCCACCTTCCCCAAAAACTCATGGCACCACGAAGTCGAAAAAGCCTACGGATTCTTCCGGGCGTCAGATCGCAAGGACCTCACCGCACCGACAATGACAACCGTCGTGCGCTGGTTCCGCGAACAGGCACCGGACAGCCTGGTCCTGTCGCCCTCGAAAGGGACCACTTCACCGATTCCGTTTCGGCATGAACCCATTCCCTACGACGCTCCCGGAGGAGCGCCGTCCATTTCCGGAGTGTTCTTTCAAACCGGTTCCGGTTTCGACGCGACGACCGCATCTCCCCATACATCCGCTCTGTTTTGTGACATGGGGAACGGCATTCTTGGTGAGGCTCTGGCCGGGAAGAATGTCCGAATCTCCGTAAAGACGCTCCCTGGGCTTGAACACCCGGCCCGCATTACAAAAACCGACCTCGACGGAAACGGCAGTCCGGATTACGTGATTTCCGAACTGGGTTCTTATCTGCCGGAAGATCACAATCACGGTCAGGTCCTCTGGTATCGTCCTGACGCCGAAGAGGCTCAACAGGTTTCTGTTCTGCTGGCAGATGTCGGGCGAGTCACAGACGCGCAACCAGGCGACTTTGATGGAGACGGCGATCTGGACCTGATCGTCGCCGAGTTTGGCTGGATCAAGACCGGCAGAATTCACCTGCTGAAGCAGACCGGAAAAGTCGATGGCGTGCCGCAGTTCGAATCGAGCGTGATTGACACCCGGCATGGCACCATTCACGTTCCTGTTGCGGACCTCGACAACGACGGTGATCTCGATTTTGTCGCGCTCATCAGCCAGGAACACGAAGAAGTGGCTGCGTTCCTGAACCGCGGCGACGGCTCGTTTGAACGACAGCTCATCCACCCCGGAAGCGAACCAGCGTTCGGGTCAAGCGGAATCGAACTGGTCGACCTGGACGGCGACGGCGACCTGGACGTCCTGTACGTCAATGGGGACTCGCTCGATTCTCAACTGATCAAGCCGTACCACGGAGTCCGCTGGCTCGAAAACACCGGAGACTTCCCGTTTGAACGGCACCTCATCGGACTGATTCCCGGCGCATGCCGCGCTGTCTCAGGAGACCTCGATAACGATGGTGACCGTGACATCGTTGTGGGGGCGTGGATCCCACCCGAAAATCCCGTGACCTCACCTGACAAGGATGGAAAGTTCGACACGCTGCTGTGGTTCGAACAAACGGCTGTCGGAGAATTTCGTCGGCACAGCATCGAGCGAAATACCCGGTACGGATTTATGTCCGCAGATCTCGGTGATCTCGACGGAGATGGCGATCTGGACATCGTGGCCGGGCACTTCGGCGTCCAGACAGATTTTGATGTCGACGCTCAAACGGTTCGTAAAATCGACGTGTTCTGGAATATGGGTGAGTCACGACAACCCACTTCCAAATGACGGCTGTTTCTCAGCATGGCCGCTTTAAAAGCCTACGACCGTTTTGTGTGATCAAACAGTTCGTCGATTTGTCATGCCCCGCTGTCTGCAGGGAGACTCTTCGCTCGCCATTCCGCGGAATCCTGAATGGCCTGAGCGGCCTGATTCCACGATCGGGACAACTCTTCCAATCCCAGTTCTTGACAAACAGCGGAAAGCCGAATCCGCACTTCGAAGTCGTATGGCGCCGCGTTGGCTCGATTACTCAATTCCGTCAGCTGGTTCCTGAGTTCTCGAAGCTTTTCAGTCTTCGCGATGGCCGCCTTCTGTTCTGCATTCCGGCCGAGCCTTCCGAGAACGAGACTGATTTCGTGGTGCGTTTTCACATTGTGAGGCTCAAGTTCAGCAAGCCGTTGCAAAATGCCCAACGAACTTTCGTAATCGCCGAGATGGCTCATCAATCGGGCCTCCGCTTTCAGCAAACTCGTTTCGGCTTCACCTGACGAAGTCAGCAACTTCCTGCCGACACGGATCCGCTCCTCGGCTTTGCTCACATCGTCTTGAGCCAGGTAGCACATCGCCTGCATTGCGAGACTTCTGGAAGATTCCGGGATGCCCTCAAGGCACTCCAGTGCCTGCGCAAACTGCAGCAGCTTGATGTGTGCGAAGGCAAGATTTTCGCTGATTTCGATCCGCTTCGCCTCTGGGGGACGGCGTGAAAGCGCTTCGTTGAATTCGCTGACCGCGTCAGAAAACTGCTCAAAATCAAGATGGATGACCCCACTCAGGTGATGCGGGCGATAGTCGTCCAGTTTCAGTTTCTGCAATTGTTTCAGGCAACTGAGAGCAGGGCCCATTGCGCCCAGATCGTAATAGGTGACTGCCAGCATCCTGATTGCTGCCGGGTCGTCCGGAAATTCCGTCACCAGCATTCGCAGGACAAACTCTGCCCGTCCCAACTCATGGATGCCCATCAGGCATTGGCCAGCCCACCGCAGCAGCGGACGACGAAGGTGCCCTTGCGCCATCGAGGCATCCAGAAACCCCAATGCGGTCTGCCACTCGGACAGGCGAGTCAGAATGCCCCCTTGAAGAACCCGGGCCTCGTCGATGGCTCCGCGTTGCATTAATCGACGGTGAATCTCACGGGCCTCTGCAATCTCCCCGCGTTCAACGGCCATGACTCCATCCAGAAACTGCTCCTCAGGCGAGGACTGAAATGGCCGCCAGACTGCAATGACGGAGGACACTGTCAGAATGACCAGACACCACCACATCCAGGGGGCAACGTCCTTCCTGCCACTTTTCGATTCAGAACCTTGTTTCATACGATGTTCAGGGTCCAGACGGGCTTCCAAAAAAGCAGTGCCGGCGCATGAAAAAGCCCGACAAGCCGGGTTTGCCTGTCGGGCCAGTCAAGATGCATGCCGACTCAGTCCTCTAAGTCAAAGTTAAAGACGTTTGCTTCACCAGCAACGACCGTGCGAGTCAGGCCCGACTCGCCTGCGTTCGCGAACCTGACAGGCAATTCTCCCTTTTGTTCAGGATCAACCCCGGGAATTCCCCTCTGAGCGTCCTTCGCCTTCGCCATCATCTCTGCATAACTCTCTGCAGTCATCTCCTCTGTCCCGCCAGCACCGGCCTTATTCTTGCTGATTGTCACGCTGTGATCGCCGATGATCGCACCATCATTCGTGTCGAAAGTCGTCAGACGGAACTCGCCGCTGGCATTTGTCTCGCCAGTTGCGACCCGAGGTGCACCCACTACCGAAAATGTGACAACAGCCCCTTCGACGGCAGCTCCTTTGTAAGTCACCTTTCCCGAAACCGTTGCGGTTTTCGGCCGAGCAGTATCACCACCGCCACCGCACCCACTCAAACCGAGAGCACAAATGAAAGTCAGTGGAGCTGCCACCCTGAAAACAAGGCCCGAGGCATTCATCGCAATAAACCCTAAACAAGAGAGAGCCAGAATTGCCGCGCGGCGATCGCATTCGCCGCGCGACAAGGAACAAATTCAACCCACAGATCAGAATGCATTGACTGTCTGGGAGTCGTTGCGGCCCCCGAGGTTCTGGTACGTCGCATAATCAATGTTTTCACTGATGAAATGCGTTGCACCGTCGCCCATCAGGAAGTGGGCACCACCCGTGTGGGACGACTTGAAACCCTGCGAGGTGTTCCAGTTGTTGAACAGATGACATCCGGCAGGCAACGCCGGGTCGCCGTTGCAGGTCGGGAAATTAATGGGAGCGGTCACCGCGATCCAGCCCGTATTCCGGTGAGCCCATCCTTCACGCATATGGTCTGTGCATTCCGGACGGACCTCTCCCTGAAAGATTGTGTTTGAAAGACCATCGTCAACTTCAGCCAATCTTGCGGCATAACTTAACCGACCCCAGACGCCCGAGATCTCGGCAGGGTTATTTGTGTTGCCGTGACCTCCCCAGCTCGTACCATTGTAGCCCTGCCACGGCTGGCGGCCCGGGAGTCTCGGGTTTGGAAGCGGGTAGCCGCCATTGCCGGGATTACAGCCGGTTCGACTCGGCATGTACTGGGCACCAAGGTTGAATCCATAATTGCACTTCGCGCGAGCAGATCCACCACCAACCCGCCAGGAGTCGCTCGGGCAAAGCAGGCCTGGAATCACGCTGTTTCTCAGACACTGTCTCGTACTTTTGATGAGCTGGACTTCCGGATTGCCATAGCCACGTTGGCCCCAATTACTCTGGGTCGTTCCAGCCGGATAACCGCCCTCGAAAAACAGCTCGTTAAACAGAGGGCCCTGATCCATATACGGAAGCAACTGCACGTACTGACTCCCAAACTCTGCTCCCCAGGCCCAGTTATAAAGCCCGTTGTGAGGCAGAATCTTGTGAGTTTCCTCGTAGTTGTGCAGAGCCAGCCCGAGTTGCTTCAGATTGTTCTTGCACTGGGCACGCCTGGCTGCTTCTCTCGCCTGTTGAACGGCGGGCAGCAGCAAGGCCACCAGAATTGCAATGATCGCGATGACCACGAGCAATTCGATCAAAGTAAACGCGTTCCGACGTCTGACACTTTTCATGTTTCAGCCTCCAAAGACGGACGAAAAGTTGAAAAAGAATATGCAGACCAACTGCGATCAGGATTAAGTTCTTTGAGCCCCGATACTGTAAAACATCTCGAAGATATCGGACCTGTGGCGGAAACTGGAGACACAATCGGGCAAATTCTGGAAGAAATTCCATTTCTCGCAGAGAGCCAATTTCGTTTCGACGTAGCATTTTGCCGGTTTGCTCCTCAGAATCGTGCCATCCGGTCACAGCGTTTCTTATCGCGGCGTGTCGTTGGGCCGAACCGTTTCTGCTTTCCGGCGTGTGAATAGAATTCTCCGACGCATTAGATCCGCCCTGAAGACCGGCCATCTGAGCATGCCAAAAGCCAAGTCGCCTGTGCCGAAAACCCGCTTCAGCCTTCGGTCGAGACGCGTGTTCGTTTATGCGGCTCTGCTGATTGGGTTCGGGATTTACCTGTACTGTGGCGGTGCGTCGAATTACGCGGCGTCCCGAACGCGTGCAGCTCTGGCCAGGAGGGACCTGGATTCGGCACAGGAATGGCTCGACTTCGCCGACTGGCTGGGTGACCGCCAGGCCGAGATCGCCTTCCTGAAAGCTCGAATCCACCGGAAACGCGGCGAATTGGAAGAGACACGTCGATGGCTTGCTGCCGCACAGAAGCTGGGTTGGGACAAGGAAGCGGTGCGACGTGAAGAAATCATCCTGTTTGCTCAGGTCGGTCAGATGCGGCAGGCAGAGCCGTGGCTGTCTGAGCTGATCCTCAGCCCGGGCGACGACGGTCAGGAAATCTGCGAGGCGTTTGTCAATGGCTTCTATTTGAACCAGGACTTGCGGAAAGCGGACGCGCTGATCACTTCGTGGATCGGAGATTTTCCGGAGGATCCTCAGCCATGGGTCTTCCGGGCCAAGATGAAACTGAGCGCCGACAAGCATGGGTTCGCTGAGGAAGATTTTCGACAGGCACTGAATCGTGACCCGAAACATCCGGAGGCGTTAATTGGTCTGGGTGAAGCCCTGCTCAGACAACTTCGACCAGAAGAAGCGCTGGCCGAGTTTCGGCAGTGCATGAACGTGGACCCCAGCCTGCATGAAGCGCGAGCCGGAGCTGCCAGAGCCCTGATCGTCCTTGGGAAGTCCGAGGAGGCGCTCGTTGAGCTCGACAGGATCCTGGAAGCAAAGCCAGATCATGCCGTGGCACTGCTGGAGCGAGGCAAACTTCACCTTGCGGCCGCTCACAACGATGTGGCCGTCAAGGATTTCGAGGCGTTGTGTCGACTGCGTGCCGGGGGTGTCGCACACCGGTACCAGCTCGCGCTTGCTCTTCGGGCTGCAGGGCGGGATGAAGAATCGAAGGAACACTTTCAGTACGTCAACGAAGGGCAGGCTGCGCTGCGGCGAGCGGATGAAATTTCGTTTCGGGTTTCTGACGATCCGACCAGCCTGGAGACGCGAACCGAACTCGGAATCATCTACCTCAAATACTCGGACCCGATCAAAGGGCTCGCATGG
>JAQBVJ010000198.1 GCA_027623235.1 Planctomycetota bacterium | reverse complement strand
CTGCGCGTCCACCGCCTCGCGATGCAGGTCCCGTCGCAATACCGTCAGCTTCTCGTTCATGAGCTTCACTACAGCGTCACTACCCCGGTGGGACTGGCTGGGTGCGAATGTCGCTTCTTCCCCTTCCAGCGAAGGCCTTCCCTGAAAAACTGACAGGTCGGCTCCCACAAATCGGTCTTTCGAGGCCTGCTCAACGTTCACTCGCATTCCGGCCTGCCAGCTCGCTGGATCGCCCAAGGCGATCCGTTACATCAGAGGCTTCGACGGATTTGTTACCTCCTCCGCCGCTCCGATTGCTACCGGCTGGAGCGACCCGTCGCCGGATGGGAATTACACCCACTGGGAATCGCCGACTTTCACGGCGCACAGTTTGTTTTTGACCCTACGGTGCGCCGGCGTAAACCGGTGAGTAACAGAGAGTGAAAGTCTCTTACAGCGAAAGGAGTAGCGATCCATGCTGACCCCGAGTCATGCGTTTGCAGTCGTAAGAATGCAGGCGAAGCGTTGACAGGGGCACGTGCGGGCCAGGTATTGAGCCGCGAAAGTAATCTTCGGGAGGCCGACGTAGTCGTAGGATCGGAAGGCAACACAAAGTCGTTCGTTAATTGCGAGAACGGCTTTGCTCCCGCGTGGTCCGAGACCCTGTGCACGCACGGAAGTTACTTACACGGGAGCCGGGAGATCCCGCCTCTGGCCCTGGATAGTTCCAGGGTCCGCGCTGTGAATCCGAAAGGAGCACGACAGCGATGTACGGGAGCGGGAAGTCTGACAGGCTGATAGGCTGATAGTAGCTGAGAAGCGCTCGAACAAAGACTGCGGTGCGCCACAGTCGGCGGAGAGCGTGGAGCCAAGCGGCCTGACCAATGGGAATTCGTTCTGGCAAACCAAGTACCGGACTCAGTGCCGGGGCGGAGTCGATATGGCCAACTCTAAACGGGCACGAAGCGAGAAATCGCGGACACCGCCAAGAGACCGGGCCTACGTCGATTCCGAATGCTTGCAAACTGCGCTGGCACGAATACGGCAGGCAAAGTGTCTACGCGTCAGCACCCGAGGTAGGAGCCCAGTGCGGTAGTTCCGCTCGCTGGGATCTGTGCGGGGGGCGCCGGGTAACCGGCGTCCCTACCGCGAAGCCACGGCAGCAACTGACTCACAGTTGGTTCGGCGATTTGGTAACCGGCGTTCCCACCGCGAAGGATTCCAGGAGTGGATGCGTTGCTGATGCGTCATCACTCATTCTACAGGTTTTTCGGAAAGCAATGGTCATCGCATTAGCCGAAGGCCTGTGGGCAGCGACTCGCCGAACACCAGTCGGGATTCGTCTCCGTCCAGAATGCCACCGCTCTGAACCAGATCGACAAAGTGCGTTCGAACGCCGCCTGTCTCCAGCCACGAGATCACTTGAGACCGCAACTGTTCTGACACGTCGCGGTATCGATCGTCCGTTCGGCGAGTCATCTGCATCAGAGCCAGGTGAACGATCGGATCGGTTAAGTCTGACGTCTCACCGATTTTGGTTATCCACCGCTCGATGAGCTCGGGCAAGAGCACCACGTTCAGCGGACCGTAGACCGGAACACGCGCGCCGATGCGGCCAAGAGCCCACAGCAGTGCCGGACGAATGGTTTCGAACTTTCGGCGAGGGATGAAGTCGAGAATCATCTCGCCGATTTCGATGCGTGTTGATTGAGGCAGCAGTTCCATCGAGCCGAGCATGCGCCAGACTTCGGAAGCGGCGTGATTGCCCGATGCGTACTTTCCTCCCTTGCCGCGGCCAGTCAGCGTCTGTTTCTGTTCTTTTCGAATGATTGGCAGAATCGACGACGTCAGTTCGATCTGGCGACCGAAACTCAATCCGCCTCCGATGCGCCGCCACAGGATCCACCATTCAGCTTCGCAGGTCGTTCCAGGGTGCCGCGGCTTGCCGCGCAGGAGTTTCCAGGTTTCTTCGACACGCCAGTCATCGGCGGCCATTCCGAAGCCGGGGCGAAGCGCGAAGCCAAGCATGTTCAGCCAGCGAGCTTCATAATTTTCAGAAAGCTTTCGTCCCTCTTCGTGCTCCATCAGACTCGACCAGATTTCTCGAAGCAGCGATGGCGGCCAGTCGTTTCGATTGAGTTCGAGAACTTTCGCCAGCCGCTTCGGGAGTCCATCTGGTGATTCACCGGCGTCCGGCCCGAACACGGCACGGACCATTGTTGCTGCCGTTTCCGAAAGATCCGTGTCGACAATTCCAGCCTGCTCTGCGGTGCCGACGTGCCCTTCGCGTTCTGTTTCCACGGCGGATCGAACGTCGAACTGCAACTGCCAGCGTCGCGACGAATCCACCTGCTGGCACCAGAGTTCCATCGTGCCAATTTCAGTCAGTCGAGCTGACAGCCGAGCCTGGACCGACTCGCTGCTGTCCTTCTTCTTTGTTTTGAGCAGTGTCCGAATCGGCGGTAATGCGGTCATTTGCTCTTCGTCGATCGGCACAACGCAGCCCGGTTTGTCGGTCAGCCGTGTGCTGGATACGAAAATCGGAAACTGCACGGGCTCGGAAGTGCGGACGTCGAAGCGGCGATCAATCGAGTGAGGCTCGGCACTCGGGTCAGTCCCGGCGGCGATCAGACACAGGGCGGACTGTTCGCCGGACTCGTTCTCGACACCGACGTAATAAGTCCGGGCCAGTCCGGCGGCGATGCGAACTCCGGCTCCGCGTCGCACCATGCCGAAGTAAGCGGCTCCGCGAGCCACCGCCAGGTCCAGGCGATCGTTCTCCAGAATGACCGGCGACCATGCCGGGTCGGCGGAGCGAAACCATGATTCGAGAACATCCAGCCATCGCCGACGCAGAGCTTCCGATGCAAAGAACCCGCCGTTGAAAAGGACAATGTCGGGCCGGGCATGATCAGCGGCTGAAGATTCCGAATCGTTGGATTCTGATTCGTGCGCGGTTAGGAAAGCTGCAAGATATCTGGTGATCGAGGAATCGGCCGCGTAAGGAAGCCCGAATTCCTGAAACCCGGATTGTCGACGCTGGGGCTTTTCGTCCAACCCGACCTTGGGAAGAAAACCGTCAACCAGCAACCGTAGCACTTCGTCGCGCGAGACCTCAACCTGCAGGCTGCCACCAATCAGCCGCGAACCGGAACCCGGCAGCGTGACGATGACAGTCTCTGGCGACGAATCACCCAGCAGCATCTCTTTGGCGTGTCGACACGTTGGAACGAGAACGCTCCACTGTCGAGGTTCGAGTTTGCCGTTATCTCCTGCCAGTTTCTTTTCGATGTGGTGGGCGAGGGCCAGGTCGAGGTTGTCGCCACCGAGGATCAGGTGATCGCCGACGGCCACGCGATGAAACCGGATCTTGTCGTGTTCATCGCGGCGGACGTGAATCAGCGTGAAGTCAGAAGTTCCACCGCCGATGTCGCACACAAGAATCTTCTGCCCTGGTGCGACGTGTTCTTCCCAGTCGACTCGGTGAGCGTTTACCCAGGAATAGAATGCGGCCTGCGGTTCTTCAATCAGCACGACGCGAGGCATCCCGGCGGCTTTCGCGGCAGCGACGGTCAATTCCCGAGCCACCTCATCGAACGAGGCCGGAATCGTCAGGACGACGTCCTGCTGTTCGAGAGGATCGTCAGGATGCTCCGCGTTCCAGGCGTCTCGAATGTGGCGGATGTATCGCGAGCTGACTTCTACCGGCGAGAGCGACTGCACGTCAGCCGCTCCGTGCCAGGGAAGCAATGCCGCTCGACGATCAACTCCGGGGTGACACAGCCAGGATTTTGCCGACGAGATCAACCGTCCGGGCACGGCCCGTCCGTGGTCGCGTGCGAAGACGCCGACGCCGAACTTCGGTTCTTCATCTTCGGTCCACGGCAGTCGCAGAGCAGACTCCGGAAGTTCCCCTGCAGCAGGCTCGTAGTGAAACGACGGCAGCGTTTCACGCCGTTCGACCTGTCCGGCTGCGACTGATTGAGCAATCGCAAAGACGTCGATCGTCCAGTCGTCGTTGCCGGCTTCGACGTAGCAGACAGCGCTGTTGGTCGTCCCCAGGTCGATCCCGACGACAAACCGGGATCGCTCGTGATTCCCTGACTTCGATCCGTCACTCATCGGTATTCAGCCAGTCAGTTTCAAGAAGCGTGAGAGCGTGGATGCGGCATAACATCGTCAGTTTCGGATCACACTTCGGCATCATCGCGGACGCTGAATTCCAGCTTCCAGCGTCGATCCATGGCGGCGTGAACGCACCACAATTCGAAGACACCTAGCTCGGTGATCTGGGAGTGGAACTGAACGGGAACGTAGTCGTCTTCGATGTCGTCCTCTTTGTCGAGCGTTGCTTCGAGAGAATCCGTTTCGACGATTTCGTCAGGAGCCCAGCGGTTGACAATGCTGCCCGGTTGATCGTCCTTGCGGACTGACGAACTGAAGAATCGAAAGCGAGCAGCCTCGCCGACGACCAGTCCAATATTGTCGGATGGAATGTCAACTTCGGTGCCTTCTTCCATCCCGGCTGGAACAACACAGAGAGCTTTCAGCGGTCGCGGTGCTCCAGGAATGGCGAGACCTGCTGTTTCGATGCCGACGTAGTATGACCTCGCCGCGCCGCCGCGGATGCGAATGCCGCCGCGCTGCTTCGCCCACCCGTAAGAGGCCGCTCCTCGCGAGACGGCAAAATCAAGATCGTGCGTCCCGTCGAGAAGCTGCGGCGGCTCGTCCGAAAACCAGGCGGACAGACGCTTCATGACGGCTTGCTTGAGCGAGCCCGCTTTGAAGACTCCGCCGTTAAAGAGAACGTGTGTCGGTCTTGAAGCATGTTCGCCCTCGCGACCGTGCCGCTTCAAAAATGCGGCGAGGTGTCGAGTGACGGCTGTGTCCGCTTCAAACGGAAGCCCGATCTCCTGGAAACCGGAAGCTCGCTGTTTGACTGGTTCGTCGTCGAGAGAACACTCGGCAAAGAATCCGTCTGCCAGGAGATCGAGAACTTTCTGTCGCTCGACGTCCACTGACACCGTTCCGCCGATCAGGCGGCTGCCTCTACCAAGGACGGCCACTGAATGCGTCTCCGGCCCGTCTTCACTCAGCAGAGCTTCCTTCGCAACACGACACGAGTGCCACAGCGAAACCGACTGCCAGGGATCAAGGTCGACGCCCTGTTCGCGGAATAGTTTCGAAACATGCCAGGCAATCGCGAGGTCCATATTGTCGCCGCCGACGAGCAGGTGATTGCCGACAGCCTTTCGTTCGAGCTGCAGTGCGCCTGCTTCTTCGGTGACTTCGACGAGTGTCAGGTCGGTCGTTCCGCCGCCGACATCACAAACGAGCAGCCGGTCGTTCACGCCGAGACATTTCCTCCAGCTGTCGCCGCGATCGGCAAGCCACGCGTAGGTCGCCGCCTGCGGTTCTTCCAGCAGGATCAGCGAATCCGGCAGGCCTGCTGCGAGTGCCGCTTCGCGAGTCAGCTCACGAGCGCTCGCGTCGAACGATGCAGGCACCGTCAGTACGACGTGTTGCTCAGTGACCGGTGCGTCTGGAAATGATTTGTGCCAGGCATCAACGAGATGTTCGAGATACCGCCGTGAAGCCGTCACCGGAGAAATCTTCGGCACGTCCTCGGGAGCCTTCCACGGGAGAATGGCCTGATGCCGGTCGACCTTGCTGTGAGACAGCCACGACTTGGCAGCCCCCACCGTTCGATCAGGCATCTCTGCCGACTGCTTCCGAGCGACCTCACCGACGGCAAAGTCGCGGCCTTTGGCATCGGATAGATCGTACAGTCCGCCGGCAGTCTCCGACGCATTGGCGAGGTAAGTAAACGACGGCAGGGAGTCACGGGACTCGACGGTTGACGGAGCGACAAGCTGAGGAATCGGCAGCAGCTTTACCTCTGGTTTTTCGGAGTCCAAAGGGGTGTAGGCCAGCACGCAGTTCGTCGTGCCGAGGTCAATTCCGATAACAAACTGAGCAGCCATGAATGTATATCCAAATCCAAAATAACGTCCGCAAAGTGCGACTGTTGTGATCCGACCTGTCCGCCACGCAGTACCACTTCCCCCTGAGGCTGTGAGTTTTTCGGGAGACTGAAAAGTAGCAGGCACACTCCGTGTGCCGTATGCCCGAAAACCGTAGGTTTTCGACCCGGAATCCGACGGACGGCACACGGAGTGTGCCTGTTGCTTTGAAAAATTCACAACATCCCTGTCAAAACGCGATCAACAGGAGCCGGTTAAACTTCGACTTCCGCTGGAGCCAGCACATTGGCCGCTCCGTCGGAACCGGTCCACTCCGGCAACTCACAATGCTGAGCTTCCCAGCCATGATGCATGAGTTTCCCTCTCGGCGGTCGCTCACCCGTGACGTTGCCCGTCAGTCGGATGCGACCGGCGTCACAATCAGCGGCAATTTCAACCTGAGAACCTTCGGTTTCGAGAAGGATCGGTCTGATAGCAAACAGTCGCTCGAAAACCGTTCCGCAGTCGCGATGAATTTCCCGGACAGCGGCCCCGATCTGGGTATCGGTGTAGGTATCGATCGGCTCTTTGATGAAATCCACCAGCCGAGCTTCCCGCTGCAGAGTTTCCAGCAACGCGATCGCCTCACTGCGAGCCGGCTTCGGCGGCGCCACGGGAGCTGCGATTCGTGCCGGAGCTTTCTGAGTTTCTTCCGTTGTTCCCAGAGTCTGCACAGCCGCGGCGAACGATCCGTCAAACAGCACGCGCAGCGCAAGCTTCAGTCGATTCATAACAGCATGCTTTCTTATCGATGAGTCAGGCCACGCCTGATGCGAATTCCGAATCCCGATTTGGTGCAGAAAGTCAGAGCGGCCCAGCGCAGGCCCGTCAGCACGACCAATTTTAGCGGGCGGCCACAACGATGCACTCGTCACGAAAACATCGGCCGGTGGCATTCGTTCTGACATATTCATTCCGGTCAGGTCCGGGAGACTGGCTTACTGCCGTCCGTATCGACCGAACAGTGCTTGAGCCATCTTCTCCACTATCGGCCCTGTCGCTGCCACTCGTCATCGTGTCTTCAACTCGGAGCCTTCTGCTCCCCCCTGATGGGTGATGCCAGACCCGCCATTGCCAGGATTAGACGGTGGTGCCAATGCTGCCAATAGAGCCAATCAACCACCCCTCGCAAGTAACTGGCAGCATTGGCATCGCTCAACGTCTTCCCGGCATTGGCCGCAATGGCAGCATTGTCACTGGCATCAGGAGCGTGGACCCGTGCCAGTTCCCCTCTCGACGATCTCTGGTGGAATCGGCAATGTGGTAACCAACGTTGGCCGGTGCTCCCTGGATTCGAACGTAGCCCCAGGTCGGATCCTCTCTGGCGAACCGCAGAATGGGATCCACGATGACCTGACGGATTCGCGGTCTTCCGACAATCTTTCGCGTATCAATATGCACAGCCCGGACGGATTTTCTGGCTCCACGCGGAGACACGCTTGTCGTGCTGGAGGTAGCCTTTGCCTCTCACATTGCCTCGAACCACGCATGGAGTTCACGACGTGACAGACTTTCGAATACCTCTTTATGTTTACGGTCCTTCTCAACCTCGACGTGAATTTCTGAAACAGGCAGGAGCGATGGCGTTGGCTGCGTCTGCCGTGCCACTGTGGTCGCGGGAATCTGCTGCTGCTGAGTCTGATGGAAAGACGCCCGAAACACTCGTCAGCATTCTGTTCGAGACACTGACACCAGCTCAGAAGAAGGCTGTCTGTTTCGACTGGGATCACATTGACGGGAATCGCGGGCTGCTGCGGACGCGTCTGGAGAACAACTGGAAAATCACCAGGCCGTCGATCTTTGATGCGAGCTCCGATCTTCAACAGCTTCGTGCGGATCGTGCCCGCCTGAGCTTTCGCCATCTCGGTACCGGCCAGGCCGAACTCTCGCAGCGCCACGTGCAGCACGTACGCCATTGTCGAGAACAGCAGACGCAGCTGATTGGATCGCATTCCGTAAGTGCTCGTGCGATTGGCGAACAGGTACAGTTGCTGCTCCTTGATGCGGTTTTCCATTTCCCCCCGAGCACAGTAGCGGCCTTCGTACAACGTCTTCGCATCGACACGATCGGCCGGCAGCGACGTCACCACGAAGCGCGGGTTCGGTCCTTTCGACAGGTGTTTGGCTTTACCAATAACGCGGCGTTCGCGCGACCACGACTTCCGAGTTTTGTAGTGGAAGTCTTTGAAGACGCGCGATGCGTGGCCGGTTTCAGCGAACTGCAGCTGAGCCTCGTGCAGCTCGCCGCCGATGATCTTCGTCAGCCGTTTGTTCTTGGCCAGTCCGATGATGTAGTCGACGTTGTTGTCTTCACACCACGAAAGAATCGAGTCGCGACAGAACCCGCTGTCGGCCCGGACAATGATTTTCACGTGAGGCCATGCGGCCCGCAGCTTCGGGACGATCCGCGAGAGTTCCTGCACCGTGCCGGCGTAGCCGTCAATGTCCGAAGGTCGCATCACCGCGCCCAGCGGCCAGGGGCGCAACCGGGACTCCTCTATGTGGTGGTGGTGGGGTAGAGTCGGTTTTGTTCTCGGGTGATTC
>JAQBVJ010000197.1 GCA_027623235.1 Planctomycetota bacterium | reverse complement strand
TCAAACCACGCCAGGAAACCGCCACCAAATCCACCTTAACAACTGGTCCGAAATCCGGGGTCCACTTCAATGCATCCTCCCAATCGGGCCTTGTTCACAGCGGTGATGATGCTGTCCACGATCCGCTCGCTGTCGAACTGCCGGGCGGCCCGATCCCGCAGACTGTGGCGATCCATCGCCTGGACTTGCTCGATGAGGAAGAACCAGATCAGCGGTTTTCTCGCCAGCGTCGGCTTGCCCAAGTCCGGCACGAAAGAGGTCCTGCGGGAACGGGTCGAAAAGGCGCTTGGCGGCGGATCGGTCACGATTCCCCAGATCGTGGAGTACCTGGACAGCGTCGTTCCATGGGGCAAGCAGCACGTTTACCTCTACAAGGGACCACAGGCGTCGATCCCCACGGTAGCGAAATGACGCGACCGCGGGGTTTTGTTTTGCACTGGCGGAGAGACCGGGCCGCTTATCCCAAGGATTCGCAGGGGTTTGCGACGCTCCGACGACATTCAGAGGCTCTTCCGACGTCGCGCGCGCGACTGGATCTATTCACACGCTCGGGCCTCCGACGCCCCAATTCCGGCCCAAACTCTCGGCCCAAACTCTCGGCCCTCTCTCTGTCTCGCGCCGCCTGGGTTAAGAGATGTTGGCTTCGCCCAATCGGTCCCAACCCCCCAGGGTTGGCTTCGGAGTAGGGAAGGTAACACGAACGGCGCGGACCTTTTGAACCTGGGCGGACAACTGAAAGGGTCGCGTAGGATATCACAGTCGTTCAGTGGTGCCATTCGCCAATGCGACTCGATTGCGCGGCCGCCCGCCAATGAAGCCGAAGTCGAACTGCGACTTGCACTGGAGCTCACGGACCTTCTCCAAAATTCGCAACAATTCGGTCGACAGGCCCTCGAAGGAGCCGAAATGCATACCGTCACAATTCGGTCAAAACTGCGACCAGAGCGAGGTCGGTTACAATGCATCCGACAGGCGTCGGAGTATCCGCAATTAACTGCTTCCAAAACGACCCAGTGGCAACCATTCTTTGCCCCTGCCCGAAGTGTGTCGCTATTCAAGATGAATAGAGTTTTTGGACGGTTTCCATTGGCAGAAATAGACGGGACTTCATTTTGGGTAGCAAGATGAAACCGAACCTCGAATAGAAATCTACGGCCGATTTGTCTTTCGCGTCAACGACGACAACCGCGGCGGCGATCTCTTTTGCCGATCGAGCACAGCGGGACAAAGCGTCAGCGAGGAGCAATCGCCCGAGTCCCGGATGACCCACGTCTCGGGCTAAACGTCCAATCAAAATTCCGGGCACCTGGGGATAGCGAGGTAAGCGTTTGACCGTTTCTTCGGGCAGGCCACTCAGCTCCACCGATGTAGCGCAAAGTGTGTAGTAACCAACGACACGACTGGGTTCCTCTGACGCAGCGAATACGAATACTGCGGCCACCTTCCGTTTGACGTCCTGGCTGGCGAATCGCACCAAGTAGTCGTTGAGGACTTCGACGCCGCAATCAAAGTCCTTTCGATGGTGCTTGTTGGTAAGTGACTCGCAGACGTACTCGCTCACCGACTTGTCACCTTCTTGCGATGTTCTTTCGCAGCAGCTCGCAGCGCTTTGTTCGGCGACGGCGGTGACAACAGTGCATCAACAAGGGTGCGGCTCTGGTTTCGGTCAAGCTGAATCCGTTCATGCTCTTCAATGACGGCCTTGGCGGCTTGCTCCGCGTTGCCCAGCACGAAGTCGGACACACTGCGGCCAAGATAGGCTGCCGCGCGTTCGATGAGCGCTTTCTGCTCCGTGGAAAGTCGTGTCTCAATGCGGGCCGATTTGGTTTCCATCGCTAGCTCCCGGGATCGGATTGTCACTACGGTGTCAGTGTACGGCAAAACGCCGTACAAGGCAAGTTGTCTTCGAAGTGCGAACGGTGATCTCCCTCCTCCCCGTGCGGAACCCTCTTCGTAACGATACTCTCTTGGTCTCGGATTCAGACGTCGTTTGAAGACAGGCACATGCGGAGTTCGAGTCCCTCGCGCTAGTTCCCGAACAGTCGCAACCCTCATCGAACCATGAGCCGCAAGCCATAACCCGGCAGTCATAGATCCGAATTCGCTTCCCGCAACTAAAACCCCACGGTTACGAACTTCGCGACCGTGGGGTTTTTTCGTGCCCCCGCCAGCGACGGCCGAACCCTCGTGGCGCCAACGCCCACGGGTTGTTGGTTGTTGCAATCTGATTCGACTTGCTTGCAAGTCTCGGCAGGCCTTCAAGACTCGCCGCCCGGTACCCTGAGTTGCCTCTCGACGGAGAAGGCCGGCTTCTCACTTAAATAGATCTAGCGGTAGAAAAATTCGCGACTGTGGGGTTTTCTTTTGCGATGATTCGGTTTTGTCGGTGTCGATCTGCCGTCCAACTGCTGCGTCGGGAAAGTCTTCTTTTGCCGTCCGATTTGAATTCAGCGTGGGATGGACCCGGAGTCCGGGATTGACGGGATTCGGCGGCTCCGGCATGCTCCGCCTTTCGCAACTGGCATTCCGAGGACAGAGTGCGCGAAGACGGAAGACGTTCGCCAAAGGACTGGCCATGTACAAACTGCTGCTTTGCGTCCGTTATCTGCGGACCCGCTATATCGCGCTGGCCAGTATTGTCAGTGTGATGCTCGGCGTGGCCACGATGATCGTGGTCAACAGTGTCATGTCCGGCTTCGCAAATGAGATGCGCGAGCGGATCAACGGCATTCTCGCCGACGTCATCATCGAAACCAACAGCCTCAACGGTGAGACCGATGCCGAGTTCCATCGGCAGCTCGCCATGCAGGCGGCCGGCGATCAGATCGAGTCGATCAGTATGACCGTCGAGGTTTTCGGCCTCATGCATTTCCGACGTGGTGGTCAATGGATCCCTCGGCCGGTCACGCTTGTCGGAATCGAACCGGAAAACGAGGCGAAGGTTGGACCGCTGGTCGCGAATCTCGACAGCTTTCAGACGATTCGCGAAGACGGGATCGTCACGCGCGAGCCGCTCCGAAAAGAAGGCGAGGCTCCCGGCTGGAAGCTCACCGAGGAAGCTCTTGCCTGGCGATCCGAGTGGAAAGAGTATCAACGACGCCACTTTGCGAACTGGCCTGCCCGTGAGGCTGCCGAGCCGCTGATGCCGGAACCGCCGGCCTTCGAGCCGGAGCCCGGTCACGCTGAACCACAATTCGACTCGCCGGCGACGGCTTCCCCGGAACCCGGTATCGCAGCAGAGGGGCCTGTTCAACTTGAAGTCCCGCTGCCACTGCCCGGAATCGGTCCTGCCCAACCGGGTCAGGTCATTCCCGCGGCCGCCATCGACGACGGTGAGAATGTCCGGCAGGCCAGCAACCCGTTTGCAACTGACGAGGCACCTGACCTGAAAGGAATGGTCGTTGAGAAGGGGAGATCGGACATCGATGCACCGCTGCCTGGCCGGCTTTACATCGGAGCTCAACTGGTCGAGATTCCGCGAGTCGACCGCAAAACCGACAAGGTGTTCATCGAGCGGCTGGTGAAACCGGGTGACGATGTGAAAATCAGCACGGTCAGCGCGGGCAGCCCGCCGGAGCCTCGCCACTTTTTCGCAACGGTCGTCGATGTCTACAAAAGCGGGATGAGCGAATACGACGCCAACCTGGTGTTCTGCAACCTGGAGTACCTTCAGGAAATGCGAGGCATGATCGACCCACAAACCGGAAAAGGGGCGATCACCACGATGAAAATCAAACTGAAGGACTACAACAATTCCGACCAGGTAGTGAAGCAGCTTGAGAACGTCTTCCCGCCGCACCTTTACACTGTGCGGACCTGGGAACAGAAGCAGGGCCCGTTACTCGCCGCGGTCGACATTGAATCGGCAATCCTGAACGTGCTGTTGTTTCTGATCATCGCCGTCGCCGGTTTCGGCATCCTGGCGATTTTCTTCATGATCGTTGTCGAGAAGACACGCGACATCGGCATTCTCAAAGCGCTCGGCGCGAGCTCGCGCGGTGTCATGTCGATCTTCCTGGCGTACGGCCTGGCACTCGGTGTTGTCGGCAGCGGAGTCGGCGTGGTTTGCGGTCTCCTCTTTGTGAGATACATCAATGTGATCGAGGGCGGGATTTCCTGGCTCACCGGTCGAAAAGTTTTTGATGAGCGGATTTATTACTTCCCCACCATTCCGACTGAGGTCAGCTTCTGGACCGTCACCTGGGTTGCTCTGGGTTCGATTTTGATTGCGGTGCTCGCGAGTGTCCTTCCGGCCAGACGAGCTGCGAGGCTGCACCCGGTCGAAGCGCTGCGTTACGAGTAAAGCATCGGCCCACTCGAAGACGGCTTCTGTCTACGAAATCTCATCTGAGGAACGTCGAATGACGGACTCGATTCTGCTTCCGACTGAACACGTTTCGGCAACTGCGGTCGAAAAAACTTACCGCACCGGTCAACACAACGTGCCCGTTCTGCGCGGGGTTGAAATGTCCGTTCATCGCGGCGAGTTCGTTTCGATCATCGGCCAGTCCGGGTCGGGGAAGAGCACGCTGCTGCACCTGATGGGCCTGCTCGACCAGCCCACGGTGGGCGAGATTCACATCGAGGGGCAGCGTGTCGACGACCTGCCGGCGGCGACTCGGGACGAGTTGCGAAACCGGGTCTTCGGCTTCATCTTTCAGTTCTACCATCTGCTGCCGGAACTCTCGGTGCTGGAAAACGTCCTCACCCCACTGATGATTCGCGAAAGTGCGTTGACCTACTGGAAGCGGAAGAAAGAGTACCGCGAGAAAGCTCACGCGATTCTCGAGCAGGTGGGGCTTTCGCACCGCCTGAAGCATCGTCCGTCGGAGCTGTCTGGCGGCGAAATGCAGCGCACTGCGATCGCCCGGGCCCTCGTCGCGGGACCGCAGATTCTGCTCGCTGACGAGCCAACGGGAAACCTCGATGTCGAGACAGGGCAGGGGATTATGGACCTGCTCCGCTCGTTGAACGAGGACCAGGGCCTGACTATAGTCATGGTCACGCACGACGAGGCGATTGCCCAGCAGGCTCACCGAATCGTGCGACTGGCTTCAGGCCGTCTTGAGATTCTGGAAGCGGCCTGAACCGAGTTTGCTGTTGACCTTTCGCCGAAAAATCGGCCCGGGTCGGAGGTTCTTTCTGGCGAGTTTTCTCGACAGGCGCGCAACCCGAAGAGCACTTTGCGTGTCGTTGTCGAAAGCTCTTCCGAAAGAGTGTCCGGCCCTTTTTTGTTGCAGAGTATTTGAGTGGGTCAAGTAAGCCGAAGCGTAAGTTTTGATGTTGCGCGTTTTACCAGAGAAATACGCCGAAGGCGTAAAAAGCGCAACTTCAAAACTTACGCTTCGGGGTACCTTCTTCAAGTCGGCCGGACGACAGCGATTATCAGCCAGGAGCATTCTCATGACGCAGGTTTATATTAACGGTTCGCTCGTGCCCAAAGAACAGGCGACGGTCAGCGTTTATGATCACGGGTTGCTCTACGGAGACGGCGTCTTCGAAGGAATTCGAGTGTACGTCAGCAAAGTCTTCCTGCTGAAGGAGCACATTGACCGTCTTTACGAAAGCGCAAGTGCAATCCGGCTCGACCTGGAAAAAGACACCGGCATGAGCCGCGAGGCGATGGCCTCTGCCGTCGAGGAAACCGTCAAAGCGAACGGCATCAAAGACGGTTACGTGCGGCTCGTCGTGACGCGTGGCGGTGGATATCTCGGACTGGATCCGCGGCGAACGAGCAATCCTCAAGTCATCATTATTGCCGACACGATCACGCTGTATCCGCAGGAAATTTACGACAACGGGATGAACCTGGTCACGGCGACGACGATTCGAAATCACCCGGGAGCACTCAGCCCGAGGATCAAATCGCTCAACTACCTCAACAATATTCTCGCCAAGATTGAGGGAACGGACGCCGGCTCGCCGGAAGCACTGATGCTGAATCACAAGGGCGAAGTGGCCGAGTGTACCGGCGACAATATTTTTGTCGTGCGAAATAACGAGATCAAAACGCCGTCAACCGACTCCGGAATTCTGGAGGGCATCACGCGGAACGTTGTCATCCGCCTCGCGAGAGAAGCGGGCTACGCGATGACCGAATGCGGCCTCGTCCGGCACGATATTTACGTTGCCGATGAGTGCTTCCTGACCGGAAGTGCCGCGGAGATCGTTCCGGTCGTGTCGCTCGATGGCCGTACGATTGGGAATGGCCGGCCCGGCCCGGTGACTCGCGATCTGTGGGAGCGGTTCCAGCAACTGAAAGGTCATTGCTGAGGCAGCTTCCAAACGGTAGACAAAGTCGAAGGGGCGTGACCTGACACAGGTCACGCCCCTTGTTGAGTTTCTGGGAGCTGCAGTTTCACTGGCTCGACGATTCGTCCAGTCGCATCCGTCCTATTCAGCCGGTTCGAGATCGACGCCGGGCAGTTCTGAATCGGAGAAGACAGACTCGGGACCGAGTGTGGAAACATCGGTTGGCTTTTTCTCAGCCGGTTTTCGCTCATAGCCTACGGCGGACAGAATGAGGACGGCTGTTATGCCAAGCCCGACGAAGATCAGCGCCATCGTTCGATCGACACCCATGGCTGAAAGCAGGCTCTCAGGTGAGCGGTTTCGGTTTGGGGGAGATTGGCTGCTCATGTAAAGTCCTCCAGCGGCAAAGGTGGATCGCTGGTTCGATCCCGAATTCAGTAGAGTAGTGAGATCAACGCACGGCGTTCGGCGGCCGGCACAACTCAGTTCGGCGGCCAGTACAACTCATCTGACCAATAAACTCCTCTCGACTCGCAAACTCTTCGTATAAACATTGTTTTGATGAGCAGATTGCGTCTGTCCGACAACCAGTCGTTCGTTTTGCACGGTCGTATCGGTTTGACACATTTCGCCGGTTGTGTTGATTAGAAATCGATCGACCTGACAGATCGGGATCCTCTGACATCGTCGAACGGAATTGCCATGCGGATTTTCACGTACGGGACTCTCAAGCGAGGTCACCGGCTTCACGGTCATCTGGCCGGGCAGAGTTATCTTGGCGAGGCTCAAACAGTGCCGGAATTCCGTCTTCACAATTGCGGCTGGTATCCGGCTCTGGTCGAATCGAGTGATGGGCGATCGATTCGCGGCGAACTCTGGGCTGTTGATGAGGCGACGCTGAAACAGCTCGACGAAGTGGAAGACGTTGCCAGCGGACTTTACGAGCGTCGTTTGATTTGTCTGCAGCCACCGTTTGACGACTTGCCGGCCATCGCGTACGTCTACCTGCGGGACGTGACGGGGCTCCCCGATTGTGGAAACGAGTGGCCGCTTCCTGACGACGCGGCCGAGCCAGACAGTCCGTCCCCGGCGAGTTCACAGTAAACGACTTCGTATCGAACTTCGGAATCCGCTTTCATGTGGCAGCTCTTCCTGCATCTCTCTGACGGCTATTTACTGAGCATGGCTGTCTGGCTGAGCCTGCTCGCCGCCTGCCCGGTGCTGCTTGTCAAACTGCGTCGCCGGTTGAAGGAAAAGCCAAAGCAGCTCAAGTGGGTTTTTCTCGGTCTATCCGCGTGGATGTGCCTGTGTCTGCTCACCGCGATCGAGCTCGGTTTCGCGCTGCTCTATGACACGACGGATTCCTTTTCAATGACGAACGCGTCGCGTCGCTGGTTCGAAGTTCACGTCACGCCGGATCGGAAAGTGCTCGAGTTTTCGGACGGAACGGGAATCGAGTATCGCGATGCCGTGGATTTTTCCGGGCGAGAGCTACCACCGCAGACCAGGCACGTTTGCCTGCTGGGCGACAGCTTCACGTTTGGCCATGGCGTGCCAGACGTGCGAGACAGGTTCAGCAATCAACTTGGCAGCCTGCTGAGCGACTCGGGCGAACCGATTCTCGTATCCAACCTCTCAAAACCAGGCACCGACCTGTACTGGGTCGAGTCCGTTCTGCAGCACGTCTTCCGCGACGGGCACCGAGTCGATTCGGCCGTATATGTGATGTGCCTCAATGATATCGAGGCATTTCACGATCCAACGATGAGTGAAAGCGTTGCGCGGAATCAGTTCGAGCCACCGACATTTCTTTTCCGCGACACCTACTTTTTCAACTGGGCCTGGTTCCGCTACCAGCAGGTCAGCCAGTCGAGCGTTCGCGACTACTACGGCTTTGTCGAGGACTACTACAAGGGCGAGCCGTGGCAGCGGTTCCGGATCAAACTTCGCGAGGTGAATCAGCTATGCGAGGCCAACAACTGCCGACTGAGCGTGGCGGTGTTTCCGTTTCTGCACGAGTCCGCCGAAAAACGCTTCGCCGCAGTCCGGCGACAGATCACCGAGTCGTGCCGCCAGGACGCCATCGAGGCAATCGACCTGGCAGGGGCATTCGACCAGCACCGCGACGAGACCCTCACCGTCAACGCGTTCGACGCCCACCCGAACGAGCGGGCTCATGAACTCGTTGCAAAGTTCCTCGCCGCAAAACTGGTCCCCGCCAGAACCCCGTAGGACGGACGCCCACGTCTGTCGTTTATACATAAGTCGCCCGACATTTTCATGAACAATATTCACATTTGGCACG